>JAHJOS010000329.1 GCA_018820005.1 Alphaproteobacteria bacterium
CCGAGCCGCTGCCGGTGGCCACCACCTTCGACTTCCGCGACGAGCGCGGCGTGTCGCTCTCCGACATCACAAGGCTGGACACCATGGTGACCGTGGTCGACTGCGCCAATCTGCTCAAGGACTATGCCTCGACCGATTTCCTCGCCGATCGCGGCCAGGTGGCCGGGGAGGGCGACGAGCGCGCGCTGGTGGACTTGCTGGTCGACCAGATCGAATTCGCAGATGTGATCGTGCTCAACAAGGTCTCGACCGCCAGCGCCGATGACCTGCGCGCGGCGCGCACCATTCTCAAGGCCCTCAATCCGGTGGCCAAGATCATCAAAACCGATTTCAGCCAGGTCGAGCTCGGCGATGTGCTCGATACGGGCCTCTTCAACCTCGAGGCCGCCGAGGCCAATCCGCTGTGGTTCAAGGAGCTCAACGGCTTTAAGGACCATGTGCCCGAGACGCTCGAATATGGCGTGCGCAGCTTTGTCTATCGCGCGCGCCGGCCGTTCAACCCGCTGCTGCTGCAGCGCTTCATCGAGACGTCATTGCCCGGCGTCATCCGCGCCAAGGGCTTTTTCTGGCTGGCGACGCGGCCGCATCATGTGGGGGAATTCAGCCTGGCCGGCGCGCTGGCGCGCACGCAGCGGCGCGGCATCTGGTGGGCCTCCGTGCCCCGTCAGCGCTGGCCGGACAATGATGAGTGGCAAGCCAGCATGGAACCCTATCTCGACCGCACCTGGGGCGACCGGCGGCAGGAGATCGTCTTTATCGGCACCGGTCCCATGGACGAGACCGCGATCTATCGCGCGCTCGACGCGTGCCTGGTGCCGGCCAAGGGCTTTACGCCCGAGGCCTGGACCAGCCTGCCGGACCCGTTCCCGGCTTGGTGAGCTATTTGATCGGGCCCTTGAAGATGAAAAAGGCGCCCAGCGCGATCAGCCCGAAGCCGACGCCATGGTTGAGCGTCAGCTTCTCGCCGAAATAGAACACGGTGAACACGGCAAAGACCGACAGGGAAATGACCTCCTGAATGGTCTTGAGCTCGGACGGCGAATAGACCGCTTCCCCGATGCGGTTGGCGGGCACCGCCAGCCAATACTCGAAAAAGGCAATGCCCCAGCTGATCAGCACGGCGACCCACAGCGCCGAGCTGG
This sequence comes from Alphaproteobacteria bacterium, assembly GCA_018820005.1. Classification (GTDB taxonomy): domain Bacteria; phylum Pseudomonadota; class Alphaproteobacteria; order Rhizobiales; family Devosiaceae; genus Devosia. The sequence goes on from JAHJOS010000329.1 coordinate 1,143, forward strand.
GCCACTTGAGGTGCCCATACCAGGCAAAGGTCATGAAGATATTGGAGGCAAGCAGCAGCCCGATGGGGGCCAGGCTGGCGAAATTGAGACCCAAGGCCCACTCCTGCGCAAACCGGCACGGCGCCGGTCGCGCCTTCTAGCGGGGCGGGTGCAGCGCTGGAAGCCTCAATCCTTCGAGGCCGGTTCACAAAACCGCGTCAGCGCAGATGCTTGGTCGGCTGCTCGAGCGCGAACAATTCGTCGGTCAGGTTCTCGATGCGCTCGCGGATCACGCCCTGCGCGTCATAGACGCCGCGATTGTAGTAATAGGCGCCCATCTTGTCGGCGAAGAACTGCATCAGCATTTCGGCCGGAATCGAGCCGATCTGCTGGTCGAGTTCGTCACGGAAATAGTCCTGGATTTCCCCGACGATCGCCTTGGTCTCCTCGCGGCTGAATTTGATCGGTTTCATGGGCGGGTTCCTCTTGTTGGCCTGCCGCTACCCCTAACCGAGTCGCGCCGCCTTGCCGCCCGCAATAGTGTCAGAAACGAACGCGAGTGTGCCGCTGGCTGGGCGCGACACCCGTGTCGCCATGATCAGCGTCAATTACCCAGGCCCCGAGGGCGACGACTGAGCCGTCCAACTCCTGCCGATGGATTGACCCCAACCCGCCCAGCGCGTAGATGTCAAAGCTGTAACGGTTCCCCGCGCCCACAGCGGCTAGGGGATCAAAAGGGAACACGGTGCGGATTACCCATCAGGGGCCAAGACCGTGGCTGCCCCCGCAACTGTAAGCGGTGCACATTGCCCATGAGCCACTGGCGAAAGCCGGGAAGGCGGGCGAGGTGGTCACCACCGCGAGCCAGGAGACCTGCCGTTGCATGAGCCGGGCGCAGAGCCCATTGTCTATTCCGCGCACGGAGGGTGCAGCATGAATACCGCAACGACGACCGTTTCCAATTCCGGTCTTTCCCTTTCTCTCTCGCAGCGTCTGATCGCTGGATCGCTGGCCCTGATGCTGGGCCTGACGCTTCTGGTGGGCACCGGCTTTGCCGGCGATTTCCGCCTGCACAATGGTGCGCACGACACGCGCCACGCCATGGGCTTCCCCTGCCACTAAGGCGGGCGACGAGAGACAAAAAATGATCCGCAATCTGTTCTTTGCTGCGCTGGTCGCAGCGTTTTGTGCTGGCCTGGTGGCCGCCACCATCCAGCAATTCCGCGTCGTCCCGCTGATCCTGCATGCCGAAACCTTTGAAGGCGAGGCCGGGCACAGCCACGACGACGCCACAACGGCTGACCATGCCCATGCCGAGGCAACCCCGGCTGCCCATGATCATGGCGACGCCGAGCAATGGGCCCCCGCCGACGGCTTTGAGCGCACGG
>JAHJOS010000330.1 GCA_018820005.1 Alphaproteobacteria bacterium
CGGCGTCCTCGGTACGGTTGCGCCAGAGCTGGGCCCCGGCATTGCGATTGACCACCACCAGGTCGAGCAGTCCGTCCATATTGAAATCGGCCAGCGCCGCGCCACGTGCGATGCCGTTGTTGGCGATGCCGGCGGCCTCGCCCTGCTCGACGAATTTTCCGTCCGGCGCCTGCAACAACAGGTTGTCGGGATCGTGCATGGCGAAGTCGGGCATTTCAGCGACATTGCCCTTGGCGATGAAGAGATCGGCCAGGCCATCATTATTCACGTCGTTGAACTCGGCGTGCCAGGCGGTGCTGGGGCGGAGATCGGTCCCGAAATAGGGGCGGTGGGCGGTGACGCGCCGGTCGAAGGCGACATCCTTGTAATCCGGACGCGCGTCTTCCGCAGGGCTCGCCAAGGTCTGCAGTTTGTTGTCGGCCATGCTGGTGAGGAAATATTCCGGATAGCCGTCGGAATCGAGATCGTGGCTGGCAATGCCCATGCCCCAGATGCGCAGGTTTTTCCAGCCATCGGCTTCGGTCAGCAAGGCGGGGGGAGCGCCTGGCGGCAGGCGCCACATCTGCTCCTGGCCACCTTCGTAGTATTCACGGTCATTGGAGACACGAAGGCCGGGCGTGCCCGAGCGGTTCCAGTCGGTAAAGAGCATGGACAGCGCGCAATAGCTGGGGGTCAGCGCCAGGGGCGGCGCGAAGGCGGTGCCGGTGGCCGGGCGATGCAGCCAGTTGTCGGTGCACGAACCCCAGGGGGAGAGTTCCTCCTCGCGGTCGATGTAATTTCCGATAGCGACACTGGGCCAAGCGGCGTCGTGTTCCCAGGTCACGGCCGCGGACGTGCTCCAGGCATCGCCGCCGTCAAAGCCCCAGATCGCGTTGGTCCGTTCGAACCGACAATCGCCCAGACCGCGCATGACAAGGTTTTCGCCGACCCGCAGGACGACCAGATCGGTGATGCCGTCGCTGTCGATATCGGCCGGGTAGGCGCCGCTGACACTGTCGATCTCGAGGCCGCTTGGCGTGGCTTCGAACCTGAGTGCTCCGCCCCGACTGCCGATGTTGCGGTAGAGGGTGGCCGGAGCGGTGCCACCAGGCAGCAGCATGTCGGCATAGCCGTCGGCATTGCAGTCAAAGACCGCGACGCCCCCGCCGACCATGAAGAACCACTCGCCATCATAGCTGGTGACGACGCCCGAACTGGCCGTCTCATCGACAAAGCTGGGAACAAGCGGGGCGTCCTGGGCCAATGCAGGGATCGCGAGAAAGAGGGTCAGGAGACCAGCGGCGAAAGGCCAGATGCGGATCATTTCCGGGTCCTCAGGGCAACAGCGTAGGCGCCGATGCAGCGCCCCTGATCGAGGCCAAACGCGATGGCAGCCCGGAAGTGAATGCCACCGTAGAGACGGGAAATTCCGGCTTCGTTGGCCGCATCCCAGAAGCTGGCGTAGCGCCGGGCCGCGCGGCCGTCCGGCGTGCCGGTGGCGTCCTCGAAGGCGAAACTGTCGCCGAAAAAGCCCGTCAGCACGGTCGCGGCTGCCGCCGAAACCGTACTGTGTCCGCTCGGATATTCCGGGAACGGCGGGGTGATGAGGATCGGCTCCCAGACGGGGTCGATGAACTTTCTGATATAGGTCACCGGCCGGATCAGATTGTGCTCGAACTTGTCGCGCCAGCAGCCGATGAAGGCGTCCGACATGGCCAGACCGAGGCGGGCGAGGAGATCGACCCGGTCCTCGAGCCGAAGCTGGTTTTGATCGGCGACCTGCAGCGCTATCGAGATCCAGTGCCCGGGCGGTGTGGTCGACAGCATCGGATCGTCGGACCAGAAGCGGGCAATAGTCGTCTGTTCAGCATCGAGCGCCTTGCTGGTGTCGTACACTTCCATGGCTTCGCGGTAGAATTCCGAGGTCTTCTCCTCGCTGAACGCCAGCGGCGGATGGGTGGGGCAGGCCTTTCCGCTCGGCATGGCAAAGGGGCGGTTATTGCCCCAGCCGGGCAGCAGGGGCATCTGCTGCTGCGCGATGCGACTGGTGGGCACCCATTTGCCGTCACCCCTGGCCAGATCGTATTCGAACGGAAACCCCATGTTGGTGACGACGGACCCACCGTCGGACTGCGACCAATCGAGGATCGTGTCGGCCACGGCCTGCCCGAATGCTTCGCTTCGCGCTACCACGTCGTCGGCAATGCCCGCGCTGACTTCGGATCGCCACTTCTTCGAGGCAGCCTTGACGACCCGCTGGCCGGTGGGACCGGTATTGCTGAACAGGGTCTGCACGGCGGTCGCCATGGCCGAGTTGATGATCACGGCCTCGTCGTAGATGGCGCCGGCCTCGCGCTGCGGCACGGCATCGAGTTCGCGGAGCTGACCGGCAAGCGAAACCAGGTGCCCCGAGCCGCCGACAGCGGACTCGTATGCGGCCACACCCAGATAGCCGAAGGCACGGCTGGCAACTGGCGGCGAGTAGGTCGGGGTGTGCCGGACCAGCTCAAGCAGCAATCCATACCAGTTGTGCAGCGCCACCTCGGGCGTGGGCCGCGGACTTTCGGCGCGCGCCGCCAGCGAGGCGGCAAGCGTCAGCACCAGAACCACGCAAAGCGCTGCCAGTCGACGACCGCTCATGACTCCTCCCCTCCCTGCAGCCTGTTTTCGGCGGCTCAGCTTACGAGGTGCCACTTTCACTTGCAGCCGGGCCGGCGGTCAATGGGTGAGACCAACGTCTGACTTGACTGAACCAAACTTATATTTCTGTGCAGGATGACATCGCAATTGACAGCGCGCGCCAGTTGCTGCAGCGTTCGTGGCGCATTGATCGGGTCAAGTCGACACCCTAGCCGCGGAACTATTGTGCGGCTTGCCCCAAGTAGAGGTCATGCGAAACATATTCCGCATGCAGTCTGGGAGGACTCCATAATGGTATTCAAGAAAATGGCCCTGCTCGCAGGGGCCGTAGTCGTGAGCTTTGCTCCGACGGCGGTGTTGGCCGAAGGCAAGACCATCGCCGTGTCCTGGAAAACGTTCCAGGAAGAGCGCTGGAAGACTGACGAATCCGCGATCAAGGCGGTCGTCGAGGGCGCGGGCAACACCTATGTGTCAACCGACGCGCAGGGTTCGGCGCAGAAGCAGGCCGCCGACATCGAAAGCCTGATCTCGCAGAATGTCGACGTGATCCTCGTGGTCGCCTACGACTCCGACGCCATCCTGCCCTCGATCCAGAAGATCAACGACGCCGGGATCAAGTCGATTGCCTATGACGTGCAGTTCGAAGATCCGAGCGCGCTCTACATCACGTTCGACAACGTGGGTGTGGGTCGTATCATGGCCCAGGAGATGCTCAAGGCGAAGCCCGAGGGCCGCTATGCCTTCATCAAGGGTGACAAGGGTGATCCGAACGCAACCTTCCTGTTCCAGGGCATGATGGAAGTGCTCAAGGACTCGCTCGACAGCGGCAAAATCACCAATGTCTGCGAGACCTTCACGGACGGCTGGAAGCCGGACAATGCCCAGAAGAACATGGAGCAGTGCCTGACCTCGACCAATAACGGCGTCGATGCCGTGCTGAGCGAG
>JAHJOS010000331.1 GCA_018820005.1 Alphaproteobacteria bacterium
CCAATCTGGGCCACAAAGTCCGTAAAGCGCTGCGGACAATCGCCCGCAGCGCTGTCGAGCAGGGGCGCACTGGTCACCTGCGCGACAGTGGCATCGGCGATGGCGCCATCGCGCCCGAGAAGGCGCGCCATGTCGTCGTCATGGAACACCACGGCAACGCCATCGCTGGTCAGTTGCACGTCACATTCAATGGCGAAATTGCCCGCGATGGCGGCCTCGAAGGCCGCGGCGCTGTTTTCGATGACGCCAGCGTTCCGGTCATGCAGACCACGGTGTGCGATGGGGCGGGGGAACATGGCTTTGGACATGGCGGGCTCTCGTCTGGCGTCTGGTTAAAAGAGTGAAATGACACCGGACTGTGACGATGATGTAACGTCAGACCTCGACAACGGCCTCGATTTCGACAGCTGCGCCAAAGGGCAGGGAGGCAACGCCAAATGCCGCCCGGGCATGCTTGCCCTTTTCGCCCAAGATGCCCACCAGCAGGTTGGAGCAGCCATTGGCGACCAGGTGCTGTTCGGTGAATTCGGGCGTCGATGCCACCAGCACAGTGACCTTGAGGATGCGCTTGATATCCTGCAGCTGCACTTCGCCCATGTGGACGATCTGGGACAGCACGTTGAGCGCGGCGAGTTCGGCGGCGTTGCCGCCCTGAACCACATTCATCGTATCGCCGAGCAGGCCCGTCACGACGCCATGCTCATTGCTGGAAATCTGGCCGGAAACATAAAGGATATTGCCGCTGCGGGTGACCGGCACATAGCTGGCAACGGGGGCCTTGGGCGCGGGCAATTCATAGCCATATTCGCGGAGCTTTTCGATCGGGCTGGTCATCTGGTCTTGCCTTCATTCTGGTCGTCGTCAATCTGTTCCGGCTGAGGGGCCGGCGCCTGTTTATAGAGCTTGCCGCGTACCACTGCCTCGCGGCCGAAGCGGCTGCGCACGCGGTCCATGGCGCGCTCTGCGGCGGCCTTGCGGGCAACCGCGGGTTCCAGCAGATCCACCGGATCATTGCCGTCGGCAGCATCGATACCTGAAACGCCGATTCCAATCAGCCGGAATGCGGTGCCGTCGATCTCGCGTTCGAGCAACAGCATGCCGGTCTCGTAGATGACATTGGCAAGCTGCGTTGGGATCATCAAGTGCCTGGCCCGCGTGCGCAAGCGGAAACCGGCCGACTTGAGCTTGAGCGTCACAGTGTCGCCGACGATTCCCTTGGCCTTGAGTCGTTCAGAGAGCCTTTCGGTCACCTTGAGCAATTCGGTCGACAGGGCATCGAGCGTACTGATGTCGGTGTTGAAGGTGGTTTCCGATGAAACCGTCTTCATCTCGCCGTCGCTGGAGATTCGGCGGCTGTCCTGCCCACGACAGAGCCGCGCCAGGCGCGCGCCGGTTTCTCCATAGCGCCGCATCAGGTTCTCAGGCGGCTCGTTCTGCAACTGCCCGATGGTGGTCAGGCCATCCTTGCGCAGGGTCTCTGTCATCACCTTGCCCACGCCATAGATCAGGCTGATCGGGCGAGGCGCCAGAAACGAGATGGTCTCCGCCGCGCCGATCACCGCAAAGCCGCGCGGCTTGTCGAGATCCGAGGCCACTTTGGCCAGGAACTTGTTGTGGCTGAGCCCCACCGAGATTGTCACACCGATTTCGCTGCTGACGGTGCGGGCGAACCGCGCCAGCACCACCGCCGGCGGCGCCTTGTGGAGAGATTGCGTCCCGGCCAGATCGAGAAAGGCTTCGTCCAGCGAGATGGGCTCCACCAGTGGGGTCAGCGCATCCATGTGCTGGCGGATCTGTTTGCTGACAGCGACATACTTGGCCATGTTGGGTTTGATAACAACCGCGTCCGGGCAGAGCTGGCGCGCCTTGAACATGGGCATGGCCGAGCGGACGCCGGACTGGCGGGCAATATAGCAGCAGGTTGAGACAACGCCGCGCACACCGCCGCCGATGATTAGCGGCTTGTCGGCAAGACTGGGGTCGTCGCGCTTTTCGACCGAGGCGTAGAAGGCATCGCAATCGACGTGTGCCGTGGTCAGGGCGAAAAGTTCGGCATGACTGCGCAGGCGCGGAGAGCCGCACGCCGGGCAGCGCTGGGGCGCGGACGCGGTGGTGGCATAGGTCAGGCAGTCGCGACAGAGCCAGTCGACAGCCACGCTGTCACCCCGCTGGATTGAGCTGGTACCACACCCGCATGAACTGTTCCGGCGTCATGGCGGCATTTGCGCAAAAGGCGAGCAGAATCGGTTCGTTTGCGGCAAAGTAATCGATGAGGCCATGCTCAAGCGCGGGAGAGCCAACTGCGCCTGTCAGTGCCTGAGGATCTAGCCCGGCGTGCTGCATGAAGGCCAGCAGCTCTTCAGGATGTTGCACAAGGTAGCCCAGGCAGGCTTCTGCCAATTGCGCAGCCGCATGCTGGACTTTCTCTATTCTAGGCAAGGGCCGGCTCATTTGCTGATTTGTAAGAGTTTTGATGCTAGCTGAAATGGGCGGCAATGCGAAGCGCCGCCAGCGCCATGCGGCGCGAGGAAGGA
>JAHJOS010000332.1 GCA_018820005.1 Alphaproteobacteria bacterium
CATAGATTAGTTTAGGTATATATTCATTGAATAGTCTTCTACCATTCAACTGTAACTTTGAATTATTTCCTATCCATATAAAACCAGCTTCTTTGGCAACTTCAATTTCAGCATTTGATTTTTGCCAATGTCCATAGCCTAAATGTTTACTATCATTAAACCTTTTCAGAAAAGTAGCTTTTAAGTTCTCCTGCTGCGCGCCGAGCCCGATGGCTCGGTCGTCATCGCCGGCAGTGGTGCCCCCGGCAGTGAAGTTCAGGTCTACGCCAATGGCGCCGTGCTGGGCAAAACCAAGGTCGGCCCCTCTGGCGACTGGGTCATTGTCCCCGATGCCCCCATCGCCCCCGGTGGCGCCGAAATCACCTTGGGCGAAACGGGCAAGCAGGGCGTCGCCGCCGAATCCTTTGTCGTCGCCATCAACGAGGACAAGACCAGCGAGCCGCTCGTCGTCGCCAGCACGCCCGGCGCGATCAGCGAAGTGCTGCAGGGCCTCAAGCCCACCGCCGAGACCAAACTGGCCGCCGCCGACCCTGCGATCCCTGCCGCACTGGCCCAGCCCGCCACTGCACCGACCCCTGCCGTCGCGCCGGCTGCGCTCGCACAACCAGCGCCGGCTGCAGACCCTGCGGTGCCCACCGCACCGGCTGTGCCAGCCGCCACCGAGGCCACCGTTCCGCCGCCAGCCACGCCCCCCGAGCCACAGCCCGAGCCATCGGTCGCCGTCGCGGCCCCCGCCGCCGTTGCGCCAGCCGAAACCTCGCCGGCTCCTGCGGCCCCCCCGGCTGCGCCCGTGGCCGCGCCGGCAGCGCCGTCCTTAGCCGCTGTGGCTCCGGCACCGGCCGCAACGCCAGCCGCTCCCGCCAAGCCTGTTATGACAATGGCGCCGCCAACGATTGATGCTGTCGAGGTTGAGGGCGACCGCGCCTTCTTTGCTGGCGCGGGTCCGGACGGCGCCACTGTCCGCCTCTATGTCGATGACGTCTTCATTGCCGACGCCACCGTCGCCGACGGCCGCTGGCTGGTCGAGGCCGGCAAGGTGCTAACTAAGCCGACCCAGCGCGTTCGCGTCGACCTGCTCGAAGCGGGCAGTGCCAATGTCGCCTCGCGTGCTGAAGTCGACTTCCGCATCGATCTGCCAGCGGCCCCGGCCGAGACGACCGTTGCCGCTGCCGAGCCTGCTGCGCCAGCCGCCCCAGACGCTGCCGCCGCACCGGCCACAACTGCCCCCGCCGCTCCAGCCGCCGAAACGGCCCAGGCCGCACAGCCCCTGCCGGCAGAACCGGCACCGATGGCAGCTGCACCGGCGGAAGCAGTCCCCACATTGGTGGCCGTGTCGGTCGGCAAACTTGATGATCAGCGTTTTTCTGCAGGCAAGGCGATCATCCGCCGCGGCGACAACCTGTGGACCATTGCCCGCCGCGTCTATGGCGAGGGCATCAAGTTCACCACCATCTACGAGGCCAACACTGGCCAGATCCGCGATCCCGACCGGATTTACCCCGGACAGGTGTTCAACCTGCCCGATGGCACAACCAACTGAAGACAAAATGGCCCGCCGCACGGCGGGCCATTGATTATTCCCGGCTTTGGTCCCATGTATATCGCAAGATGACGATTAAATCAGACCATGCCATGCAAGACGACGATATTGCCTCCATCATGCGGGCTCTCGGGCACCCGGTGCGCCTGAACATTTTGCGCATCCTGTCCAATCAGCAGCGCCCTGAGTGCTGCTGTGCCGATGTGACGGAGTCACTGACGCTGGCCCAATCCACCGTCAGCCAGCACATCAAGGTTCTGCTCGATGCAGGACTGATCGAGCGCAAGCCACGTGGTACGCGCAATTGCTACATCGTCCAGCACGAGCGCCTTGCTGCGCTTGGCTCTGCCTATTCCGGCATGCTGGCCGCACTGGGTCCGGCCACACCCAAAATGGAAGCGGAACTCGCCTGATGCCGCCTAAAACTGCTGAGAAGAAGCCGTCCGTCAACGCGGACGAAGGCAACGTTTACGCCACGATCCGGAACCTGTGGACCTATATGTGGCCCGCCGACCGGGCCGACCTGCGCCTGCGTGTCGTGTTGGCCATTGGCGCGCTGCTGCTCAGCAAGGTTGCCACCACTCTGGTGCCCTTCGCCTATAAGGGGATCATCGACAGCCTTGATGGCACGGCGCCCGATAGCGCCCTGGTCCTTGGCATGGCCGTTCCCGTCGTCCTCGTAATTGCCTATGTGGTCGCAAACGTCACCGATGCCGGTTTCCAGCAATTGCGTGACGTCCTGTTCGCCAGCGTCGGCCAGAATGCCGTGCGCAAGCTGGCGCTTCGCACCTTCCATCACCTCCATCGCCTCTCGCTGCGCTTTCACCTGGCGCGTCGCACGGGCGGCCTGAGCCGCGTCATCGAGCGTGGCACGAAGGGCATCGAGACCATCGTGCGCTTCACCATGCTCAACATCGCGCCGACCATCGTTGAGTTTATCATCACCGCCGTCATCTTCGTCTGGATGTTCGGCGTCAGCTATCTCGGCGTGCTGGTGGTGATGATCTGGGGCTATCTCTACTTCACCATCAAGGCCTCGAACTGGCGCATTTCCATTCGCCGGGACATGAATAATTCCGACACCGACGCCAATGGCAAGGCAATCGACAGCCTGCTCAATTTCGAGACGGTGAAATACTTCGCCAACGAAGAAATGGAAGCAAAGCGCTACGACGCCTCTATGGCCGGCTATGAGCGCTCGGCCATCCGCATCTGGACGTCGCTCGGCTTTTTGAACTTCGGCCAGGCGGTGATCTTTTACGGCGGCTTCCTGATCATCGCGATCATGGCCATCTCGGGCGTGATGAACAAGACGCTGACCCTGGGCGATTTCGTCCTGCTCAATACCTTTCTGATGCAGGTCTATCGGCCGCTGAACTTCATTGGTTTCGTCTATCGCGAACTGCGCCAGGGCCTGACCGATATCGAAGAGATGTTCAAGCTGCTCGACCAGAACCCCGAGATCGAGGACAGCGCCGATGCCAAGCCGCTGGCCATTACCGGGCCTGTGATCCGCTTTGAAAACGTCACCTTCCACTACGACGCAGACCGTCCCATCCTCAAGGGTGTCAGCTTCGAGGTGCCTGCGGGCAAGACAGTGGCCATCGTTGGTCCAACCGGCGCTGGAAAGTCGACCATCTCGCGGCTTCTCTATCGTTTCTACGATGTCACTGGCGGCGCCATCACCATAGACGGTCAGGATCTGCGCTCGGTGACCCAGGAAAGCCTGCGCCGGTCCATTGGCATGGTTCCCCAGGACACAGTGCTGTTCAACGACACCATCGGCTACAATATCGAATACGGTCGCCCTGGTGCATCCACAGAAGATGTCCGGGCCGCTGCGGCCATGGCCCAGGTCGGTCCTTTCATCGAAACACTGCCCAAGGGCTATGAAACGCCCGTTGGTGAACGGGGGCTCAAGCTCTCCGGTGGTGAAAAGCAGCGCGTTGCGATCGCCCGTACCATCCTGAAAGCACCGTCGATCCTCATCCTGGATGAGGCGACCTCGGCGCTTGATACCAAGACCGAACGCGACATCCAGTCCGCACTCGATGTCGTGTCACAGAACCGCACAACGGTCGTCATTGCGCACCGCCTGTCGACGGTGGTCAATGCTGATGAAATCCTGGTGCTGCGCGAAGGCGTTGTCGCTGAACGCGGCAATCACCAGGATCTGCTCGCACAGGATGGCCTCTACGCCCAGATGTGGAATCGCCAGCGCGAGGCCACCGAGGCAGAAGAAAAGCTGCTTCAGACCGCCAACGATCCCGATGGCTTTGTCAAACGCGGCCTGCCTGCCGCCGAATAGGGCACCGAAACCTCGGGCCTCATGGTGCGCTTGTCGAACCATGGGGTCTGGTGCACCATGCGGGCATGTCCGCAATATCCCTCCTCGCTGCCCGCCCTGATCAGAAGTCCACCATCGCCAATCTGATCCAGCTCTATCTGCACGACATGACCGAGTTCATGCCGTTTCCGGTCAGCGCCGATGGTCGGTTCCAATACGACTTCCTCGACCGTTTCTGGCAGCATCCCTATCTCATCATGGCGGGAAACGAGATCGCCGGCTTTGCCTTGGTGGTTGACAGTTGCCCACTGACGGGCCGCAAGCCCTGCTTTTTTATGGCTGAATTCTTCATCCTCAAGGCATACCGCCGCCGAGGCGTGGGCGCCGCCGCACTAGCGGAAGCCATCTCACGCCATCCCGGTGATTGGCACATCGGCGTGCCCCTGGCCAATATTCCTGCTCTGGCGTTTTGGGGCAGGGCGCTCAGCCGCTACACGCCTGAAGTGGGAACTATAGCGTTCGATGGCGATGACTGGCGCCTTCACGCTTTTGAGGTCGACTGAGAGGCCCGTCACCTGTCCTGCCGTCCCGCCAAAAAAAGGCCCGCATCGCTGCGGGCCTTCTTCATTCCAACGTGCGCAATGCTATTCAGCGGCTTCGGGGTGACCCGGTCGGCTGACGACGGTCACACCGTTCTGTTCCTTTTTCACCAGCCCTGCATCGGGGCTGACGATATAGCGCTTGGAGCCGTCAGCATCGGCCGGGATTTCGACAGTCATGCCGTCAAAACCGGCCGGCACAGCAGAGGCGGTCTGATTGCCGCGACCCGTGACGAAGCGTCCCAGGCGCGCGAACTGATGACCAATCCACTTGATCTGGCCCCATATCACATAGGGAGCCACCACCATCACCGGCACCATCACCAGCGTCAGTGCTGTCGAGACGAACAGGCCCGACACCATGGCCGCCGACAGATGGATGAACCACGAGCCGGCAATGCCGCCCACCACGATTTCGCGGCGGATGAAGTCGAACTC
>JAHJOS010000333.1 GCA_018820005.1 Alphaproteobacteria bacterium
AACCACATGCTGCAGCTGCTGTGCCTGGTGGCCATGGAGCCGCCTGCAAGCGATGATGCGAACGCCCTTCGCGATGAAAACCTCAAGGTGCTGCGCTCGCTCAAGCCGATCACTAATGGTGACGTCGCGAAGAATACCGTGCGCGGTCAGGTCAAGGGCGTAAGCTCAGAAACCACCTCGGTGGCCAGCTACCAGGACGAACTGCCTGAAGAAAAGAAAGGCAGCCGGACAGAGACCTTTGTGGCGCTCAAGGCTGAAGTTGAAAACTGGCGCTGGGCCGGCGTGCCGTTCTATTTCCGTACCGGCAAGCGCATGGCCAGCCGCGTGTCCGAGATCTGCATTCAGTTCAAGCCCATTCCGCATTCCATTTTTGATCACGCTGAAGGCGCACCCAAAGCCAACAAGCTGATCATTCGCTTGCAACCCAACGAGGGCGTCAAGCTGATGATGATGATCAAAGACCCGGGCCCGGGCGGCATGCGCCTGCGGGAAGTGCCACTCAATCTGAGCTTCGCCCAGACGTTCGCCGAGCGGACGCCCGAAGCCTATGAGCGCCTGCTGATGGACGTGATCCGCGGTAGCCAGACGCTATTTATGCGCCGTGACGAATTGGAAGCGGCCTGGACGTGGGTCGATCCTATCCGTGAGGCATGGAACCGCTCGAGCGAGCCACCGCAGTCCTATACCGCCGGTACCTGGGGTCCAAGCGGCTCCATTGCCCTGATCGAACGCGACGGTCGCACCTGGTATGAGGACGACAACTAGCCGATGATGCCCCGCCCCTCGCCGCGGGTCTGGCCTGCCACCCGGCCATCTCGCCCCTGAGGGGCGAGGAGGCGATGGGGCCCAAGCCGTCGTATAAGGATAGAGTTCAATGACCATCGAGCGCCGCACATTTGCTGACAAGCCCACGCTGGCCAAGGAACTGGCAGAGGCAATTGCAGATCGCATCCGCGCTGCGATAGCCGAACGGGGTGAAGCTGCCATCGCGGTCAGTGGGGGCTCGACACCTGCAAGATTCTTTCAGTCCCTTGGCAAGACCAAGGATATTGATTGGTCCAAGGTCATCGTAACGCTGGTGGACGAGCGCTGGGTCGACGAGACCAGCGACCGCTCCAACGCCATGCTGGTTAATGAAAAGATGCTACAGGGTCCGGCGGCCATTGCCCGTTTCTTCCCGCTCTATTCGGGTGGCGATGAACCCGATGCTGCCGGTGTAGCGCGCACCAATGCGCTGCTGGCCGACCTGCCAATGCCCTTTGCGGCCGTTGTGCTGGGCATGGGCAATGACGGCCACACCGCCTCGTTCTTTCCGGGCGGCGACACACTGGCAGAGGCACTGACAGCCGACGGCCCGACGCTCGCCATTCACGCGCCTGGCGCCGGTGAACCGCGCATCACCTTTACCCTTCCGCGCCTCCTCCAGGCGGATGGGCTATACCTTCACATCGAAGGGGAGGAAAAGGCCGCCGTGCTCGACACCGCACTGGGTGAGGGTCCCACCGAGGACATGCCCATTCGTGCCGTCCTGCGGTCCGGCCATGCCGTGAACGTCTACTGGTGCCCATAGTCCCCTCGGCGGTCCCCAATTGACCGCCCTGGCCACGAAGGGCTCCATTGTGAACCAGGAGCTCGCCTATGTCTGTTCGTCAGGCCATTCAGGATGTAACCGACCGCATTGCGGCCCGTAGCCGCGACAGCCGTCGTGACTATCTCAACCGTCTTGACGGTGCGCGCGAGGCCGGGGTCAATCGCGCCGTTCTCTCCTGTGGCAATCTCGCGCACGCCTTTGCCGCCTGCAGCCCGACAGAGAAGGCTCAGTTGGCCGGCAGCAAGACGCTCAATCTGGGCATTGTGACCAGCTACAATGATATGCTGAGCGCGCACCAACCCTACCAGTTCTATCCCGACATCATCAAACAGGCGGCCCGCGAAATGGGTTGCACGGCGCAGGTTGCCGGCGGCGTGCCGGCTATGTGCGATGGTGTCACCCAGGGCCAGCCGGGCATGGATCTGAGCCTGTTTAGCCGCGATGTCATCGCCATGGCCACCGCCATCTCGCTGAGCCACAACATGTTCGACGCCGCCGTCTATCTGGGCATCTGCGACAAGATCGTGCCGGGCCTGCTGATCGGCGCGCTGACCTTTGGCCATTTGCCGGCAGTGTTCATCCCGGCTGGGCCAATGCCTTCGGGTATTCCAAATGACGAAAAGAGCAAGGTCCGCCAGCTCTATGCCGAGGGCAAAGTCGGTCGCGCCGAACTGCTCGAAGCCGAATCCAAGTCCTATCATTCGGCCGGTACCTGCACCTTCTATGGCACCGCCAATTCCAATCAGATGCTGATGGAAATCATGGGCCTGCACCTGCCGGGCGCCAGCTTCGTCAATCCCGGCACGCCATTGCGTGACGCCTTGACCCGTGAGGCCACGGTGCGTGCGCTGTCGCTGAGTGCATTGGGTAATAATTACACGCCCGTTGGTCATGTGGTCGACGAAAAGGCCATCGTGAACGGGCTGGTGGGGCTGCATGCCACGGGCGGCTCAACCAACCACACCATGCACCTGATCGCCATCGCTGCTGCGGCCGGGCTGCAGGTGACCTGGGACGATATGAGCGACCTCTCCGATGCCACCCCGCTGCTGGCTCGCGTCTATCCCAATGGCGTCGCCGATGTGAACCACTTCCATGCCGCCGGTGGCATGGGATACCTCATCCAGGAACTGCTCGAGAGCGGTCACCTGCATGAAGACGTCAAGACCGTTTGGGGCGACGGGCTGTCGGGCTATACGGTAGAGGCCAAGCTGGTCGAGGAAAAGCTGGCCTTCGAGCCGGCACCAAAGGAATCGGCGCTTCCAAAGGTACTGACGAGTGCCAAGACACCGTTCCAGGAAAGTGGTGGGCTCAAGCTCCTTAGCGGCAATCTTGGCCGATCAGTGATCAAGGTCTCTGCCGTCAAGCCCGAGCACCGTGTCATTGAGGCGCCTGCGCGGGTGTTCCATAGCCAGGAAGGGCTGCAGGCGGCATTCAAGGCCGGCGAGCTCAATGGCGACATGATCGCCGTGGTTCGCTTTGCCGGCCCCAAGGCTCTGGGCATGCCCGAACTGCACAATCTGACCCCGCCGCTGAGCGTTCTGCAGGGCCGCGGCTTCAAGGTGGCGCTGCTGACCGATGGTCGCATGTCCGGCGCTTCGGGCAAAGTCCCCGCCGCCATCCACATGACCCCCGAGGCCGTTGACGGCGGCGCCATCTCAAAGATCCGCGACGGCGACATGATCCGTCTCGACGCCAACGTGGGCACGCTGACGTTCCTGGGCGACGAGAAGGAATTCTTCTCCCGCACGCCGGCGACCGAAGATCTGCGCAACCAGCATTTTGGCATGGGCCGCGAACTCTTTGCGGGCTTCAGGAGCCTGGTGGGCGTGGCAGACAAGGGCGCAAGCGTGTTTCAGTGACCCTGAAAAATCGGTTCTGGGCGATTGGGCCGCAGGACCCGCGGTCAAGACTGTGAGAGATGGCGGCATTCGGCGCCGGTAGCATCGCGTTCGCCCAATGGTGCGGCGCGCTGTCTACCTTCTGCAGGGCGTCGCCGAACCGGTGCCCTGCAGGTGATCGACAATTCGTCCGGTGAACGGACCTTGGCCTACTCGGCGAGGCAGTGACCGGGCACCGGCTGTTCGTCACGCGGATCGCGCTTGGGCAGGTAATGCGCCAGATCGCCTTGCAGCGCCTTCAACTCATCCGGTGACAGGCGGGCCGCCACCCGCGCTGCCGCGTCACTAATGTCGTCACACCCCGCCGCAATCGCCGCGTGGTAGTGCAAGGCGGATTTGAACACATTGTCCGGTACTTCGGGAAAGTCCTCGAGAAGCACGCCCAACAAGGCGCTGGCGCGACGCTGCCCCAGCCGGGCGGCCTTGGACAGATAGCCAAGGGCGGTATCGATATCGCCAGTCACGGCAATATCCTGAAGGGCGGCACCGCCCAGTACATAGAGCGCGTCCGGATCGTCGAGCGCGGCGGCCCGTTCGAACAGGCGCCAGGCTTCCGCAGGGTCCGTGGCCACGCCCTGACCGTTCATCGTCAAGACACCCAGGTTGTAGATCGCCGCCGGAAAGTTCTGTTGCGCCGAAAGCTGGAACCAATGCACAGCTAGGCCTTCGTCACGGGCCACACCGGTGCCATTGAGATAGTGGCGCCCAACGGACTCCTGAGCGGCCGGATGCCCTTGTTCTGCGCTGCGCCGCAACCAGCCAAATGCCGCCACAGGGTCCGCTTCTACGCCATAGCCGTAGGTGTACATGGCGTAGAGGACTTCCTGAGCCTGCAGGTTGCCGCCCTCGGCGAGGGGTGTCAGCAGTTCGCGCGCCCGCTCATATTGGCCCTGGTCAAAGGACACCAGAGCATCCTCCCAATCGTCGGCGAACGCAGGCGACGCCGTCAACAGCAAGAAAAGCAGTACAAATACCCTTCCATACATGGCAGTTCCCTCTTTGTTCGAGAGAACATTGCATGAACAAAGATCCAGAGTCGAGAGGTATTCGTTAACCTATCGGCTGCGCCCGAACAGCCGCTCGATGTCCTTCTGCTTGAGCGCAACATAGGTCGGGCGACCATGGATGCACTGGCCGGAATGGGGCGTGGCTTCCATGTCGCGGAGC
>JAHJOS010000334.1 GCA_018820005.1 Alphaproteobacteria bacterium
AACGACAAGTGGCGCGGCCAGTTCCGCCGCGAGAGCGATGCGACCACGCTGGCCGAAGTCATCGAGGGCGCCGATATCTTCCTGGGTCTGTCGGCTGCCGGGGCGCTCAAGCCCGAGATGCTCGCCAAGATGGCGCCCAAGCCGCTGATCCTGGCACTGGCCAACCCGAATCCGGAGATCATGCCCGAGCTGGCCAAGGCCACGCGGCCTGACGCCATGGTCTGCACCGGGCGCTCGGACTTCCCCAATCAGGTCAACAACGTGCTGTGCTTCCCCTTCATCTTCCGGGGTGCGCTCGACGTGGGCGCGACCACGATCAATGAAGAGATGAAGCTGGCTGCCGTTCGCGCCATTGCCAAGCTGGCCCATGAACCCGGCCTGGAAGTGTCGCCCTCGGGCGCGCCGGCCGTATTCGGGCCGGATCACATCATCCCCAATCCCTTCGACCAGCGGCTGATCCTGCGCATCGCGCCGGCCGTGGCGCGGGCAGCCATGGAATCGGGCGTCGCCAAGAACCCCATCACCGATTGGACCGCCTATCTCGATAGCCTGAACCGCTTCGTGTTCCGTTCGGGCCTTGTCATGAAGCCGATCATCGATCGCGCCCAGGGGCAGAACAAGCGCATTGCCTTCGCCGATGGCGAAGACGAGCGCGTGCTGCGCGCCACCCAGGTGCTGCTGGAAGAAAAGATCGCTCGGCCGATCCTGATCGGTCGCCCCTCGGTGATCGAGGCGCGTATCGAGCGCTTTGGCCTCAGCCTGACACCGGGCCGCGACTTCGAAGTCATCAATCCCGACGATGATCCGCGCTACCGCGATTATGTCAGCCTGTTCCATTCGCTGGTGGGCCGCGATGGCGTCACGCCCGATACGGCTCGGCAGGTGGTGCGCACCAATACCACCGTCATCGGTGCCCTGGCCGTCAAGCGCGGCGAGGCCGATGCGCTGATCTGCGGGTTGCAGGGGCGCTTCATCAAGCACGTCCGCGATATCCGCTCGATCATCGGCCTGCAGGATGGGGTCAGCGACGTCTCCGCGCTTTCCATGCTGATCATGCCGCGCGGCGCGTTCTTCCTGGCCGATACCTACGTCAATATCGATCCGACGCCAGACGAAATCGTCGGTATTGCGCTGCAGGCACGCGACAGCCTCAAGCGCTTCAACATCGAGGCCAAGGTGGCGCTGCTCAGCTATTCGAATCTGGGCTCGCGCGACGGCGACAGCGCCTACAAGATGCGGGCTGTCTACAAGCAGCTCAAGGCTGTGGCGCCGGACATGATCGTCGAGGGCGAGATGCAGGGCGATCTGGCGCTCAATCAGGAATTGCGCGAGCGCTATGTGCCGGACTCAGCGCTGAGCGGGGAAGCCAATCTGCTGATTTTCCCCAATCTGGACGCTGCCAACCTCTCGATGACGCTGCTCAAGGAAATGAACAATGCGCTCTCGGTTGGGCCGATCCTGATGGGGCCGCGCTCACCGGCCCATATCCTGGCGCCGTCGACCACCAGCCGCGGCATCGTCAACATGGCCGCCATCGCCGCCACCGAGGCCATGGGCGCCGAAGGCTGAGTGGCCTTTCGCCGGCTGTCTGCAACCGTCCCGCCGGCCAATTGAGGCTGGCGGGACTTTTTTTTGAGCGTTCGGAATGACTTGCTGCGTCAGCGCTGCATTTCTAGTGCGTCCGCTTCTTGAGGCAGCCGCCGCGGGCCATCGGCCTCGCCTATTGCGCCGCAAACCGGCGACACGGGCCTGGTTCGCAATTAAATGTGACTTTGGACTTTTATCGATTGCTTTCGTCTCGCGGCGGGCGCCTAGGTCCGGGATTGGTGTCTGTGTAGGTCGCGTTCGGCGTGGATAAGCTTCTTGAACTGCTTGGTGTGCGTTTCGATGCCAGGCCGCGGCCCACATGGCTGCGCAAGCTCAGGCTGCCCATAATCATCGCGCTGGCGATCGTGAGCTGGATGCTGGTGATCGGCGCGGCCTTCGGCTTCTATCTGCTGGTGCGGCAGTTCATCTAAAGCGCTGGGGCGGCGCGCAATTGCGAGGCAGGGGCGGTTTGGCAACGCAGCGTTAAGCAGTGATCGCGCATAGTCATTTGGTCCAGCACCGGTTGATCCATGCCCACCCGCCTCAAACGTCCAGCGCTCTGGCGCCCCCTGGCTCTGACCGTCGCCCTGCTGGGTTTCCAGGGCTATCTGGGCTTCTCGGCCATCGGCGGGCAGTTCGGCATCGATAATCGCACCCAGATCATGCTTGATATCGACCAGCTCAAGGCCAAATCAGCGGCGCTGCAGGCCGAGATCGATTCCTATCGCCACCGCGCCACGCTGATGGATCCGCGCCGGCTCGATCCCGATATCGTGACCGAACGGGCGCGGTCGCTGCTGAACATGGCCAATGCCGATGACATCATCGTCATGGTTGATCCGGCGACCGGTAAACCACTTTCCGGTAAATTTGACGAATTAGCTGCAGATCAGTTAAGCGCAATTATCGCTGCGGATTCAATTCTTTAACGACAATTTGATGACGCGCAGGAGCATTGCGTTCTGCCCCTTGCTTGCGTTATAGTGGGCGAATGTGGCCATGTTGGCTCAAGCGGCAATTCCATTCCGATGCGGAGCGTTCTCTATGGCGCGTAAGGCTGTGGCCACCAAGGCCAAGACGCAATCCAATATCCCCCAGTTTTCGCCCGAGCAGGAGCTCGAGGCATATCGCGAAATGCTGCTGATCCGGCGTTTCGAGGAAAAGGCCGGCCAGATGTATGGTATGGGCCTGATCGGCGGCTTCTGCCACCTTTATATCGGCCAGGAAGCTGTGGTAACAGGCGTCACCATGGCGTCTGAAAAGGGCAAGGATGCCCAGATCACCGGCTATCGTGACCATGGCCACATGCTGGTCATGGGGCTGGACCCCAAGGGCGTGATGGCCGAGCTGACCGGTCGCCAGGGCGGCCTCAGCCGCGGCAAGGGCGGCTCGATGCACATGTTCTCCAATGAACACCGCTTCTATGGCGGCAATGGCATTGTGGGTGCGCAGGTGTCGCTGGGTACCGGGCTGGCCTTCGCGGCCAAATACAAGGGCGACAATTCGGTGTCGCTGGCCTATTTCGGCGATGGCGCGGCCAATCAGGGCCAGGTCTACGAAAGCTTCAACATGGCCAAGCTGTGGAAGCTGCCGGTCGTGTTCATCATCGAAAACAACAAATACGCCATGGGCACCTCGATCGAGCGCGCTGCCGCGACGACCGATTTCTCCATGCGCGGCGCCTCGTTCGACATTCCGGGCGAGCAGGTCGACGGCATGGATGTGCGCATGGTGCACGATGCCGCCCAGCGCGCCATCGAACATGCCCGCTCCGGCAAGGGCCCCTATATCCTTGAAATGCTGACCTATCGCTATCGTGGCCACTCCATGTCCGACCCGGCGAAGTATCGCTCCAAGGACGAAGTGACCAAATATCGGCAGGAGCGCGATCCGATCGAGCAGGTCAAGCATCGCCTGCTGGAG
>JAHJOS010000038.1 GCA_018820005.1 Alphaproteobacteria bacterium
ACACTAACGCAGCTGTTATGGCGAAAGTGCGCCTGTTGTCGCGGTTTGTCTGGCAATCGCGGTGCGGCCTTCCTATCTTGGGGGCAGCACAAAAAGAGAAGCTGCGTCATGACCTTCCACCACCCCGCCTTCGAACTGATCCGCGACGAGCATATTGCGGAGGTCAATTCGCAGGCCCAGCTGTTCCGCCACATCAAGACTGGGGCGGAGGTGCTCAGCCTGGTCAATGACGATGAAAACAAGGTGTTCGGCATCACCTTCAAGACGCCGCCGACCGATTCCACTGGCATTGCTCATATCCTTGAGCATTCGGTGCTGTGCGGCAGCCGCAAATATCCGGTCAAGAAGCCCTTTGTGGAGCTGGTCAAGGGGAGCTTGAACACCTTCCTCAACGCCATGACCTTTCCCGACAAGACGGCCTATCCGGTGGCCAGCCAAAACCTGCAGGATTTCTACAACCTGGTGGATGTCTATCTCGACGCCGTGTTCTTCCCGCTGCTGACCAAGGAGACGTTCCTGCAGGAAGGCTGGCACTACGAGCTTGAGGATGTGAACGCGCCGCTGGTCTACAAGGGCGTCGTCTTCAATGAGATGAAGGGCGTGTTCTCCTCGCCCGACGCGGTGATGCGCGATATCGCCCAGCGCTCGCTTTACCCCGACATCACCTATGGCAAGAGTTCGGGTGGCGATCCCAAGGCCATCCCCGATCTGACCTTTGCCCAGTTCAAGGCCTTCCATCAGACCCACTACCACCCGTCCAACACGCGGGCATTCTTTTCGGGCGATGACGATGCCAGCGAGCGGCTGACGATCCTTGATGCCTATTTCAGCCAGTTCGAGCGCGCCCCGGTTGATGCCGAGGTGCAGCTGCAGCCCCGGTTCAATACGCCGCGCCACATCGTGGCGACCTATGCCGGCTCCAAGGACGAGGGCAAGGCGCGCGACGGCATGGTGTCGGTCAACTGGATGATCGATCCGCCCGCCGACCGTACCGAAGCGCTCAGCCATGGCATGCTGAGCTATCTGCTCGCGGGCAATTCGGCTGCTCCGCTGCGCAAGGCACTCACCGAAAGCGGGTTGGGCGAAGGCATGACGGGTGGTGGCATCGGCAGCGGCATGCGCCAGCCCATGGCCAGCTTTGGCATGAAGGGGATCGACGCTACCGACGCCGGCAAGGTCGAAGACCTGATCCTCAGCAGCCTGCGCGACATCGCCAAGACCGGTTTTTCAGCCGAACAGCTCGATGCGGCCGCCAATACTTTTGAGTTCTCGCTGCGTGAGAACAATACCGGCTCCTATCCGCGCGGCATGGTCTATATGTTCAATGCTCTGGGCAGCTGGCTGCATGGCGGCGATCCGCTGGCGCCCCTGGCCTTTGAGGCGGCGCTGACCGCGCTCAAGCAAAAGGCACAGACGGGACATTTTGCCCGCGAGATCGAGCGTCTGTTCCTCGACAATATGCACCGCACGACCGTGACGCTGAGCGCAGACCCCGAACAGGGTGCCCGCGAAGCAGCGCGCGAGGCCGAAATTCTCGCCGAGGCACGGGGCGCCCTTGATGCGACAGCCCTGACGGCGACTGTCACCGAGACCGAGCGCCTCAAGGCGCTGCAGGAAGAAGTCGATGATCCGGCGCTGCTGGCCAAGATCCCGACGCTGACGCTGGCCGATCTGCCGCGCGAAACCCGCACCGTTCCTATTGAAAAGGGCACGCTGGCGGGCGCGACGGTGTTCTACCATAACCTGCCGACGCTGGGCATCGTCTACCTCGATCTGGGTTTTGACCTGCATGTGCTCGATCAGGCCATGCTGCCCTATCTTCCGCTGTTTGGCCGCGCCCTGCTGCAGACCGGCACCAGCCGCGAGGATTTTGTCTCGCTGACCCAGCGTATCGGGCGGTCCACCGGCGGCATTGCCCAGCACCGGGCGCTCTCCTCGCGCCAGGGCGATGATGGCACGGCGGCGTGGTTCTTCCTGTCGGGCAAGGCAGTCCCGGACAAAGTCGAAGAAATGCTCGATATCATGGGCGACGTGCTGCTCGATGCCCGGCTCGACAATCGCGAGCGCTTCAAGCAGATGGCGCTTGAGGAAAAGGCGGGCTTTGAAGCGCGCATGATCCCCAGCGGCAATGCTATTGTCGATACCAGGCTCAAGGCCGGCTTTACCCAGGCCAGCTGGATTTCCGAGCAGATGGGTGGCGTCGCGTACCTCATGTTCCTGCGCAAGCTGGTGCAGGAGATCGAAACCGATTGGGCTGGGGTTGAAACCATGCTCAAGACCATCCGCGACCGGCTGTTCAACCGCGGCCGCATGGTGGTCAATGCCACCGCAGATGCGGCCCTCTGGCACAAGGCGCAGGGCGAGGTATCGCGTTTCCTTGGGCGCCTGCCGGCCGATGGCCCCGCGCTGGCCGACTGGAGCGTGGCGCTGACTCCAAAATCGGAGGGGCTGATCATCCCGGCGCAGGTCAATTATGTGGGCAAGGGCGCCAATCTCAAGGCGCTTGGCTTTTCGCTGACCGGTGCGTCGAGCGTGGCGCTCAAATTCCTCAATACGACTTATCTCTGGGACAAGATCCGCGTGCAGGGCGGGGCCTATGGTGGCTCGAGCCGGTTCGATCTGACCTCGGGCAATTTCAGTTTCCTGAGCTATCGTGACCCCAACCTGCTCAAGACCCTCGATGCCTATGACGGCGCGGCCAAGGCGCTCAATGCCGGCATTGGCGACAATGATCTGACGCGCTCGATCATCGGGGTGATCGGTGGCGTGGACGGCTATGAGTTCCCTGACTCAAAAGGCTATTCCTCGATGTGGCGCGAGCTGACCGGCACGACTGATGCGCTGCGCCAGCAGCGGCGCGAGGAAATCCTGGGTGCCACGGCGGCCGATTTCCGCGCCATGGCTGAGGCTGTCGACGCCGTTGCCCGGCACGGCCATGTGGTGGTGCTGGGCGGCGAAGCGGCGATCAATCTGGCCAACGAGAGCCGACCCGGGCTGCTGGCGGTCACCAAGGTGATGTAAGGACGCGCGGAAGATGGATTGCCCGGATAAGCCGGGCAATGACGGCGCGTGGAGGGGCAGCGCATTGGCAGGGCTGCTGACATGATGCGACCATCAATTGGTGGAGAGTGAACCGCAGCCCGCCGCGCCGCGTTGAAGGATTTCCATGGTCCGTCCCATCCTCGACCGCAATCTGCATATTCGCGCCATCGATAGCTATATCGATCCGGGCGTGCCACGGGCGCGGGCGATCATCACGCATGGCCATGCTGACCATGCGCGGTCCGGGCATGGGGCCGTGCTGGCGACGCCGGACACCATCGCCATCATGAAAACGCGCTATGGCGCCGATTGCGCCGGGCAGTTCCAGGCGCTGGATTTTGGCGTGCCGCTCAGAATCGACGATGTGACGATCACGCTCTTTCCCGCTGGGCACATATTGGGGTCGGCGCAGGTGCTGATCGAACAGGATGGCGAGCGCGTCGTGGTGACGGGCGACTACAAGCGCCTCGCCGAGCGAACCGCTCAACCCTACGAGCTGGTGCCCTGCGACCTGTTGGTGACTGAAGCGACTTTTGGTCTGCCAGTGTTCCAGCACCCGGCGCCGCAGGAGGAAGTTGCACGGCTGCTCAAATCGGTGGCCGACAATCCAGAGCGCAGTCATCTGGTGGGTTGCTATGCCCTGGGCAAGACCCAACGGGTAATCGCCCTGCTGCGCGACGCCGGCTACGATGCGCCGATCTACCTGCACGGTGCCATGCTGCGGCTTTGCGCGCTCTATGAGGAATTGGGTGTGCCGCTGGGTGATTTGCGCCCGGCGCTCGATCTGCCCAAGGCGACCTTTGCCGGACAGATCGTGATCGCGCCGCCCTCGGCGATCCGCGATCGCTGGAGCCGGCGTTTTCCGGACCCGGTGGTGTGCCAGGCCTCAGGCTGGATGAGCGTCAAACAGCGCGCGCGCCAGGCGCTGGTGGAATTACCACTGGTGATTTCGGACCATTGCGACTGGGGCGAATTGCAGCAGACCATTCGGGAAACCGAGGCTGAGACCGTCTGGGTCACCCATGGGCGCGAGGATGCGCTGGTCTATTGGTGCCGCAGCCAGGGGCTGGATGCCGAACCGCTGCATCTGCAGGGTTTTGACGATGACGGCGGGGATGACGCGGCATGAAGCGCTTCGCCCAACTGCTCGAACTGCTGGCGCTGACGCCGTCGCGCACCCGCAAGCTGGCCGCGCTGACGCAGTATTTCCGCGAGGTGCCCGACCCGGACCGGGGTTATGCCCTGGCCGTGCTGACGGGGGGGCTGAGCTTCCGCAACGTCAAACCGGCGCTGCTCAAGGCGGTGGTGCTCGACGCGGTTGACCCAACCCTGTTTGCCATGAGCTATGACTATGTCGGCGATCTGGGGGAGACCATCGCGCTGATCTGGCCGCACCATGGCGCCCAGACCCCGCTGCCATCGCTGAGCGAGCTGATCGATCTGCTCAATACCACCAGCAAGTCGGAGCTGCCCAGACTGATCGCCGGGCTATTGACCCAGGCCGGTATCAACGAGCGCTGGGCGCTGGTCAAGCTGGCGACCGGGGCGCTGCGCATCGGCGTTTCGGCCCGCTTGGCCAAGACCGCGCTGGCCGAGATGAGCGGCATTCCCGTGCAGGAGATAGAAGAGGTCTGGCATGGGTTGCACGCGCCCTATGGCGATCTCTTTGCCTGGCTTGATGGCAAAGCCGGGCGCCCGGACATTGACCAGTCGGCCCGGTTTCACCCGCTGATGCTGAGCAATCCAATCGATGCCGACAAGGATCTGGCCAGCTTCAACCCGGCTGACTTTGCCGCCGAATGGAAATGGGACGGCATCCGCGTGCAACTGGTGCTGGGCGGTGAGCGGGCATCGCTGTTCTCGCGTACCGGCGACGACATCGCGGCCGCTTTCCCCGATATCGTGGACAATGTGCAGGGCAATGCTGTTCTGGACGGCGAGCTGCTGGTGGGACATGATTTCGAAGCCGGCAGCTTCAATGATCTGCAGCAGCGGCTGAACCGCAAGACGGCCACCGCGGCACAGCTGCGCGACAGCCCTGCGTTCATCCGCGTCTATGACATGCTGTTTGACGGCGCAGAGGATATCCGCACCCTGGGCTGGACCGCGCGTCGGGCGCGGCTCGAAGCCTGGTTTGCCGCCAATCCGCAGACTCGGCTTGATCTATCGCCCATACTGCCCTTTGCCGATTGGGACGATCTGGCGCGGCAGCGCCAGCATGGCGCCGATGTGCATGGCCACGAGGGCGTGATGATCAAATTGGCTACCGCGCCCTATGTGCCGGGCCGCCCCAAGGGCTATTGGTACAAATGGAAGCGTGATCCCAACGTGGTCGATGCGGTGCTGATGTATGCCCAGCGTGGGCATGGCAAGCGCAGCTCGTACTATTCGGACTACACATTCGGAGTATGGAAGGGCAATGAGATCGTGCCCATC
>JAHJOS010000039.1 GCA_018820005.1 Alphaproteobacteria bacterium
CATCAGGCCGGCATGGCGCCGCGTATTTATCTACGCGCCACCAACAGGGAAGTGCTCGGGCTGGTGCCGCTGAGCGTGCTCAAGCCCTATGGGCTGGATCTGAACTGAGGGCCGGTATCGGCAGCACCGGCCAGGTGCCGCTCGCTAGCGCCGGCCGTTGTGAATGATGCGGATCACCGCCGCCACGGCGCCGAGGATCGCCACCAGCAGGAAGGTCCATTGCACGACCGCCAGGAAGGTGCTCGGCGCCTCGTTGGCGCCGAAAAAGATGGTGTAGCCCAGCCAGGCGGCCACGAGAGTGCAGATGAGCGCTGAAATACGTGGATCGTTCATCGGCGGCTCCTTTGCGGCAGTGTCAGACTTCAGGCCGTGCCGCCGGGAATGGGCGTGCCGGGCGCCAGCAGGCCCTTGGCCGCCAGCGCCGTCCAGAGTTCGCCCGGAATGACATGATCCCACCAGGCGAGGATGCCGTCGAGCTCGGCGGGCGTGCGCGGGCCGGGCAGCACATTGCACACCGCCGGATGAGTCAGCGGGAACTGCAGTGCGGCTGCGGGAAGGGGCACATTGAACTCGGCACAAACGGCGGCAATGGCCTTGACCTTGCTGACGATGGCCTCGGGCGCCTTGGCATAATTGAACTTGTCGCCGCCCACCAGAATGCCCGAATTGAAGGGGCCCCCGACGACCACGGAGGCACCGCGTTCGATGCAGGTGGTCATGAAAGGGGAGAGCGAGGTCTGTTCGAGCAGGGTATAGCGGCCCGCGAGCAGGAACACGTCCCAATCGCCAAGCGCGAAGGCGTCCATGAGCACTTCCCACTCATTGACGCCCAGGCCGATGGCGCTGATGGCGCCGCTGTCCTTGAGTTCGCGCAGCGCCTTGTAGCCGCCGTTGGCCAATTGCGCCCAGAGCGGCTTGTTGCCCTCGACGCCATGGGTGGCGGTGCCAATGTCGTGGACATAGAGAATGTCGATGTGGCTGAGGCCGAGGCGCTGCTGGCTGTCCTCGAACGAGCGCATCACGCCATCGTAGGAATAGTCATAGCGCTGATTGAAGGGCAGCGGATCGATCCAGTTGCCCTTGTCCTGGACGGCGGGATCGACGGGGTCGAGCAGTCGACCGACTTTGCTCGAGAGCACGGGGCGCGGGGTGCGCTCGCGCAGCACATCGCCCACCAGATGCTCGGACCGGCCGAGCCCATATTGGGGCGCGGTATCGACATAGGTGATGCCCTGATCGAGCGCATGGGCCACGGTAGCGCGGGCCTGATCGGCCGGCACGCCGGTAAAAATGCCGGCCAGCGAGGCGGCGCCCAGGCCCAGTGTCGAGACCGAGAGTGCCGTCTGGCCAATGCGGCGGGTTTCGAAGATTCGCGCAGTCATGTCAGCTCTCCCAAGGGTTGGGCATAACTGACATGTTAGTTGCGCAACTGCAAGCTCAGTAGAGCTTGCCGATGATCACGGGCTGTTCGGTTTCCATGCGGATCGGGTTGCGCAGGGGGGCGCCGAACTGGCTTTCCTCAAGTTCGAACACGTCATCGGCCTGTGTGCTGATGCCATCCGCAAAGCTCAGCGTGGCCGTGCCGAAGCAATGGACATGCACATCGCCGGGATTGCAGAACAGGTCATATTTGAAGTGGTGATATTCGAGGTTGTCGATGGTGTGGCTCATATTGTCCTCGCCCGACAGGAACGGCTTTTCCCACAAGACTTTGCCATCGCGATAGATGCGCGACATGCCCTCGATGTGGCGCGGCAGATCGCCGACGCGCAGTTCAGGACCGAAGGAGCAGGCGCGCAGCTTGGAGTGCGCCAAGTAGAGATAATTGACCCGCTCGGTGACGTGATCGGAAAATTCATTGGCCAGAGCAAAGCCGAGACGGCGCGGCTGGCCATCGTTGTCGATGACGTAGATACCGGCGATCTCGGGCTCTTCGCCGGCGTCGAGCGCAAAGCCCGGGGATGGGATGGGATGGCCGGGACGGACCACCGAATAGCCATTGCCCTTGTAGAACCACTCCGGCTGCACGCCCTTTTCGCCGGCTGCCGGTTTGCCACCCTTGAGGCCCATCTGGAACATCTTCATGGAGTCCGTCAGGTCGGCCTCGGTCTTGGTGCCGTTGGACTTGTGCATGGCGTCACGGGTAGCGGCGGAACCGAGATGGGTCAGGCCCGTGCCAGTGACATAGAGATGGGCCGGATCTGGATGATCGATAGGGGAAAGCATGCGGCCTTCGGCCAGGATCGCCGCGCGATCAACCGTTTCGCCCAGGCCCTTGGCGGCCACAATGCCGGCCAGACCGCTGTGACCGTCGAGCGCCGCCATGCTCAATTCATAGACGCTGGCTGCGCCATTGACGATGCGGGCGACGCCGCCCTCGACGGCGGCAACCGCGCGATTGCCGTTCACGTCGAAAAACTGGATCAGATTCATGGCGCGGCTCCTGCGCTAGACGCCCCGGCGGGGCTCAATTGGCAGGCATAAAACGCAACCTGGCCCTCGCACGCAAGCCCAAAAATCATACTTATTCAAAGTTCGTGGCGATGCCTTGCGATTCTCTCGCATTGGAGGGAAGGGGTAAAACGTATGTTCTCATTTTGTCCCTTGACAGGACCAGAACAAGATGAGAACAAATAGAGCACATTCTAGGCATTGCCACCTGAGGCGACAGCGCGTTGCGCGGCCCCCAAGAGCGTGGAATAAGGAGACAACTAATGGCTAACGCGTCGCTTCGTGTTGTTGAAGGTGGATCGATGGATAAAGACAAGGCACTTGCTGCCGCGCTCAGCCAGATTGAGCGCAATTTCGGCAAGGGGTCGATCATGCGCCTGGGCGAGGCCTCCGCTATTGAAGTGGAGTCGATCTCGACCGGTTCGCTTGGCCTCGACATCGCGCTGGGAATCGGTGGCCTGCCCAAGGGGCGTATCGTCGAGATTTTCGGGCCGGAAAGCTCGGGCAAGACCACGCTGGCGCTGCATGTGATTGCAGAGGCCCAGAAATCGGGCGGCATCTGCGCGTTCGTGGACGCCGAACACGCGCTGGACCCGATCTATGCCCGCAAGCTGGGCGTCAATGTCGATGATCTGCTGATCTCGCAGCCTGACGCTGGCGAGCAGGCACTCGAGATCACCGACACGCTGGTTCGTTCCGGCGCCATTGACGTGCTGGTGATCGATTCGGTGGCGGCGCTGACGCCCCGGGCCGAACTTGAAGGCGAAATGGGTGATTCCCTCCCGGGCCTGCAGGCGCGACTGATGAGCCAGGCCATGCGCAAGCTGACCTCGTCGATTTCCAAATCCAAGTGCCTGGTGATTTTCATCAACCAGATCCGCATGAAGATCGGCGTGATGTATGGCTCGCCCGAGACGACCACGGGCG
>JAHJOS010000335.1 GCA_018820005.1 Alphaproteobacteria bacterium
CAGCAGCACCTTTTCGCCTGAGATCGTGCCTTCAGCCAATTGGCCGGCATGCTTGCTGCGAAATTGGGTAATGCCGTATTCCCGCGCCACAGCGTCCAGCGCCATGAAGCCGATATTGTGGCGGTTGCCCTGATATTGGCTGCCTGGATTGCCCAGGCCGACAAGCAGTTTCATGACCCACTCCGAAAACGAAAGAGGCGACCCGAAGGCCGCCTCGAACTTGTCACAGAATCCAGCAGCGCGATTACTCGGCGGTGGCTTCGGCTTCGCCAGCATCGCCAGCGGACTTGAGGGCGGACGGCGCCACGATGGTGGCAATCGTCACGTCTTCTTCATGGCTGTGATCGATAGCGCCAGACGGCAGCTTGATCGAAGAGATGTGGATGGTGTCGCCGATGTCCAGGCCGGTCAGGTCGACCGTGACTTCCTCGGGGATATTGTCAGCCGAGACGGTCAGGTCGAGCGTGTGGTGCACAACATTGAGGGTGCCGCCACGCTTGATGCCCGGGCTTGCTTCTTCATTGATGAAGTTCACGTGCACCTGAACATTGAGCTTGGTGCCCTTGCCGACGCGCAGGAAGTCGATGTGGATCGGGAAATCCTTGACGGGGTCAAGCTGGTAATCACGGGGGATCACGCGGTGCTTGGTGCCGTCAACATCGAGCTCGATGATGTGGCTGAGGAAGCCGCCAGCATAGATGTACTTGTGTGCATCCTTGTAGGCGAGAGCGATGGTGACGGGGGCCTTCTTGTCACCGTAGATAACAGCAGGAACGAGTCCCTGACGACGCAGTTCGCGAGCGGCCCCCTTGCCAACTCCGTCACGCGCCTGTGCACTGAGCACCTTTGTAGTCGCAGCCATGGAAATATCCATTCTGGTTGGTGTATGCGTCACTACAACAGCATACGCGCCCGTCCTCCAGGGGTGACGAGCGCTTCATGGCGCGGGCTATAGCCCAAAGGCCGGCTGCGGGCAAGGAACTTGCGAGCCCTGGGCAAAAGAACGCCGACCCACGCGCCGACACATTCTGGCCAGACCGCGATGGTGGGAAGAATGCTCAGGAAATAGTCTTGAGGAATCAATGATGAAGGCAGTCCTGGTCGCCGGCGTGATGCTGTGTGCGGTTTTGACAGCGCCCGTTCTTGCGGCCCCCAAGTTTTCCTTCGGGGACGACAAAGGCGAATATTCCAATGATGGCGAGTGCGATGATCCGCGCTTTGTCGGCCCAGGAATGACAGGCACGCCCTTGCTGAGCGACGATGTGCTGCATGACGCGTCCGATTGCCAGGTGGCGTTCGAGGCGGGGAAGGTGACTCTGCGCGGTGTCGCCGATGACGGGACCATTGATTTCGGCGACGACGCTGGCGCTTACAGCGCGGACGGGGGGTGCGATGACCTGCGCTTTATCGGTTCGGGTATGACTGCCTCTTCCCTGC
Source organism: Alphaproteobacteria bacterium (assembly GCA_018820005.1). GTDB lineage: Bacteria > Pseudomonadota > Alphaproteobacteria > Rhizobiales > Devosiaceae > Devosia. The sequence goes on from JAHJOS010000335.1 coordinate 1,438, forward strand.
TTGAAGACGACATCATGCACGATGCCACCGATTGCGAAGCGGCCTATGAAGCGGGCAAGCTCAAACTGCACCGCAATTAGCCTGCCCCGTTCCGATTGTGTCGGCCACTAGCCATCCTGCAGCTGGCGAATCTGTTGGGCCAGGTAGCGCCGCACGGCGTCGTCTGTCGCTAGCCCCATGGCCAGCGTCAACGCGGCATGGGCGTCCGCGCGTCGCCCGGCCCGCGCGGCCAGATGGCCCTTGGCCGCCCAATAGGGTTGGTAGTCAGCCATTCGCCGGTCGCCGGCCAGACCATCAAGACACGCCAGGGCGGCATCTGCACCGGCAGTTTCTGCCAGCACGGCCGCGCGGTTGAGCGCCACGACCGGGGATTGGGTCAGGTGCAGCAGCGCATCATAGAGCGCGACAATGCTTGGCCAGTTGCTGGTATTGCCCAGTCGACGGGCGCAGTGGGCCGACTGGATCGCCGCCTCGATCTGGTAGCGGCCAGTAGGGCCGCCCCGGTTGGCGGCATGCAGCAGGACTTCGGCGCTGTCGATCTGGCCGAGGTCCCAGCGCGCGATATCCTGCTCTTGGAGCGGCACATAACTGCCTTCAGCGTCGCGACGCGCCTGCCGTCGCGCCTCGGTATAAAGCATCAGGGCCAGCATGCCCTTGGCCTCCGGCTCTTCGGGCAGCAGCGACACGACCAGGCGCCCCAACCAGATTGCCTCGTCGGCCAGACGGTCCGCCGTGCTATCGCCAATCTCCGTCCAGCCCTTGGCATAGGCAGCGTAGATAGCCTCAAGCACGGCATCGAGCCGGTCGGCGAGATCGGCCCGCTCGGGAACAGCAAAGGGAACGCCAGCCTCCTTGATGCGTGCCTTGGCGCGGACCAGGCGCTGGCCCATGGTCGCGGGTGGAATGAGAAAGGCTGCGGCAATGGCGCTGGCCGTCAGACCCAGAATGGTCTGCAGGATCAGTGGCGCGCGCATCCCCGGTTCAATGGCCGGATGGGCACAAGCAAACATCAGCGCCAGCCGGCGATCGGCAATGGCATCGGCATTGGCAGCGGCCTGGTTGAGTTCGTCCATCATGAGTTCGATATGCGCCTCCCCCGCAGTGCGGGTCTGCCGGCGTCGTATCGCGTCGGTCTGGCGGCGCCGGGCGACCGTCAACAGCCAGGCGTCCGGGTTGTCCGGTACGCCATCGACTGGCCAGGACTGCAGCGCACTGGCGAAAGCCTCCGCCAGCGCGTCTTCGGCCCCCGCGACATCGCGGGTGCGCGCCGCCAGAAAGGCCAGCAGGCGCCCGTAACTGCTACGGGCCACCAGTTCGGCGGTTTCGTGCGCCGCGCTGGCGATCGCACTATTGGCCACGTGTCGGCCAGATCGGACGCACCTCGATGGTGCCATATTGCGCGCTGGGGCAACGTGCGGCCCATTGCACTGCCGCGTCGATATCGGGCAGGTCGATCATGAAGTAGCCGGCAAACTGCTCCTTGGTATCGGCATAGGGGCCGTCAAGCAGTTCAGGTGTGCCATTGCGCAGCGTCACCGAGCGGCCCTTGCTGGCGTGGTCCAGCCGCAGGCCCGGCGTCCCGCCTGCCTTGGCAAGCGCTTCGTTGAAGGCGGCATATTCGCCCCACAGCGCCGGCGGCGCCTTGGCCAGGGCTGCGTCGTCGTGATGGATCAGCATGATGAATTGCATGGTCGTCTCCTCAACCCTGAACCACGGGACGCACTTCAATCGTGCCAAAATGGGCAGCGGGGCATTGCTGCGCCCAGTCCATGGCCGCGTCGAAGTCGGCAGCCTCGATGATGTAGAAACCGCCGAACTGCTCGCGGGTTTCGGCGTAGGGTCCGTCGAGCACTTCGGTGGCCCCATTGCGGACGCGCACGCTTGCCGCGGTGGTGGTCGGCCGCAGGCGTTCGCCGGCCAGCATGGCGCCAGCCTTGATCAGCGCCTGGTTAAAAGCAGCATATTCTGGGCTCATTCCGGCAGCGTCGGTCTTGGTCGCCTCCATCATGGCCTGTTCATTGCCATGGATCAGCAGCATGAATTTCATTGGGTGTCTCCCCTGTTGCACCGGAACCGAATTGTCCCGATGCAGCAATGTCGGCGAGCCGACACGGCTTTTGACTCTTTTGCAAAAAAATCTTCAGGCCGGTCCATAGCCGGGATGATAGGGGCGGATTTCGATCTTGCCCCAGGTCGCCGCCGGGCACAGCGCTGCCAGAGCTATTGCTGCATCCATGTCGGGCGCTTCGATGATGAAGTAGCCGCCGAACTGCTCGCGCGTTTCTGCATAAGGCCCGTCATGAACCACAAGCTGATTGTCGGCTTTAAAGATTGTCCTGGCCGTATCGGTCATCTGCAGGGCGGCGGTCCCGACGAACGCCTGCGCCTTTTCCAGCGTCTGCTGGTAGGCCGCCATCTGGGCCATGAAGCCGGCCATCTGGTCGGGTGGAATGGCTGCGCCGACTTTTTCGTCGGCATAGAGCATCATCAGGTATTTCATTGCGCGCCTCCTGCATGCGGGCAGCATAGCCCGACAGGGCAATGTCGCGCGAGCAGGGGCGATTTCGACAGCTTGCGAATTTTCTCTGGTGCGAGGTGTGCCGCAGCGTCGTGCCATTCGAGCGTAGCTCTCATGACCCGCTCTGCTAAAATCGGTCCACTGGACCGATTTCCCTGCGGGACGCCCCTCAGTCGAACAGGCTTGAAACGCTCTGTTCGCTGGCCGTGCGGGCAATCGCCTCGCCGATCAGCGGGGCAATGGCGATGCGGCGGATATTGCCGGCCTTGCGCTGGGCCTCGGTCTCTTCGATGGAATCGGTGACCACAAGTTCTTTGAGCTTTGAGGCGGCAATGCGCTCGGCTGCGCCCTCGGACAGCACGCCATGGGTGATGTAGGCGGACACCTGCTTGGCGCCTGCCTTGAGCAAGGCTTCGGCCGCATTGACCAGCGTACCGCCCGAATCGACGATGTCATCGATCAGGATGCAGGACTGTCCTGAGACATCGCCGATGATGTTCATCACTTCGGACACGCCGGCCTTGGGACGGCGCTTGTCGACGATAGCCAGATCAGTGCCGAGGCGCTGTGCAACGGCGCGTGCGCGCGCCACGCCACCGACGTCAGGCGAGACGATCATGGTGTTGTCGAGCTTGTAATTGTCCAGAATGTCGCGTGTGATGATGGGCGCGGCATAGAGGTTATCGGTCGGGATATCGAAGAAGCCCTGGATCTGGGCGGCATGCAGATCAAGCGTGATGACGCGATTGACGCCGGCCTCGGCAATCAGATTGGCAACCAGCTTGGCCGAAATCGGCGTTCGGCCGGTGGCGCGGCGATCCTGGCGGGCATAGCCGAAATAGGGCAGCACCGCCGTGATGCGCCGGGCTGACGAGCGGCGCAGCGCGTCGGTCAGGATCAACAGTTCCATCAGATTGTCATTGGCGGGAAAGCTGGTGGACTGCAGGATGAACACGTCTTCGCCGCGTACATTTTCATGCACCTCGACA
>JAHJOS010000040.1 GCA_018820005.1 Alphaproteobacteria bacterium
CTGGCCCAGACCTTCGTGATCGATGGCGAGACCAAGGTCCGCGATGCGATCAAGAATGCCGAAAAGGATGCCGGCGCCCCGATCAAGCTGACCCAGTTCGTGCGCTTTGCGCTCGGCGAGGGCATTGAGAAGGTCGAGACCGACTTTGCCGCCGAAGTCGCCGCGACCGCGGGCGTCAAGTAAGCTAAGACCATGTTGACGGGTGGGTCCGATGGACCCGCCCGTCGCTCTCCCGCCGCGCCATGATGTGGCCAGGGATCGAGCATAAAACCCTGCCATATTTGATTTCGTCCGGCGCCACGCCTTCTGTTGATGGCGTTTCTGCCATAGTGTCTGCCGGGTGCTGCCGGATTCGGTGCCCCTCTGTTCATTCCAAAAAGGGGTTCGCCGATGGCGCCTGCCTATAAACGCGTTCTGCTCAAGGTGTCAGGCGAAGCGCTGTCAGGTGACCAGCAGTTCGGAATCCAGCCAGAATTTTTAGGGGCAGTGGCCCGCCAGATCGCCGAAGTCGCCAATTCCGGCGTTGAAATGGCCATCGTGACCGGTGGCGGCAATATCTTCCGCGGCATGGCCGTGGCCGCTAATGGCGGTGATCGTGTGACCGCCGACATGATGGGCACCTTGGGCACTGTCATCAATGCGCTGGCCCTTGCCGGTGCCCTGACGACCATTGGCATCAAGGCCAAGGTGTTCAGCGCCACTACCATGCCCTCCGTTGCCGACACCTATACCGCTCGCGCTGCCAAGGCGGCGCTCGAAGAGGGATATGTCGTCGTGCTGGGCGGCGGCATCGGCAATCCCTTCTTCACCACCGATACGGCTGCGGCCTTGCGGGCGATCGAATTGGGGTGCGATATCGTGCTCAAGGGCACCAATGTGGATGGCGTCTATTCGGCGGACCCCAAAAAGGACCCCCATGCCACCCGCTATGACCAGATCAGCCATGAAGATGTCATCAAGCAAAATCTCAAGGTCATGGATACAGCGGCATTCGCGCTTGCCCGTGACAACAACATGCCGATAATCGTGTATTCTCTGGACGACAAGGAAGGTCTGTCCGGCGTATTGGCTGGTCGCGTTCGCAGTACCCGCGTCGGCGAGCCGCTCTAGACTGGAAGGAAAACTGTAATGGCCTATGACCTCGCTGACTTGAAAAACCGCATGCAGAAGTCGATTTCGTCGCTGCGCGATGAATTGTCCGGCTTGCGGACCGGGCGCGCCAGCGCCAGCCTGCTCGAGCCGGTGACGGTGGAGGCCTATGGGTCGCGCATGCCGCTCAATCAGGTTGCGACGGTGACCGTTCCCGAGCCGCGCATGCTCAGCGTGCAGGTGTGGGATCGGAGCATGGCCAATGCGGTGGAAAAAGCGATCCGTGACAGCGGCCTGGGCCTCAATCCGATGGGTGAGGGGCAGGTTATCCGCGTGCCGCTGCCCGAGCTCAACCAGGAGCGCCGGCGCGAGCTGAGCAAAGTTGCCCACAATTACGCCGAGGCCGCCCGCGTTGCCGTCCGCCACATTCGTCGCGACGGCATGGATGCGCTCAAGAAGGCCGAAAAGGATGGCGACCAGAGCCAGGACGATGCGCGTGCGCAGGCCGATCTGGTACAAAAAGCAACCGACGCTGCCGTGGCCGAGATCGATCAGATCGTGGGCGCCAAGGAAGCCGAGATCATGCAGGTTTAACGCGGTTCAGCTGCGCTGGGAGGGCGTAGATGTCACTTGACCCAATCATTGCCACCGGGAACGCGGCGCGTGAGCCGCTGCGCGTTCCTGTGCACATGGGGGTCATCATGGACGGCAATGGCCGCTGGGCGAAGGCCCGCGGCAAGCGCCGGACCGAGGGACATATCGAAGGCGTCAAATCCCTGCGCAATCTGGTCGAGCTCTGCATCACCCATGGGGTGGCGCATCTGACGGTGTTCAGTTTCTCTTCGGAGAACTGGTCGCGCCCCCGGGAAGAGATCGCTTTTATTTTCAATCTGCTGCGCCGGTTTGTTGCATCTGACCTGCAGCGGTTGATCCGCAATAATGTTCGTGTGCGGATCATCGGGACACGCGCCGGGCTGGAGCCGTCGCTGCTGCGGCTGATCGACGATGTCGAGGCCAAGACTGCTGGCAACACCGGCCTGGTGCTTGTTGTCGCCTTCAACTATGGCGGCAAGGCCGAAATTGCCGACGCGACGCGCCGTATCGCCGTCGAGGTCGCCGCGGGGCGTCTGCTGCCCGAACAGATTACCGAACAGACCATCGAAGCTGCGCTCTATACGGCCGGACTCCCAGATCCTGACCTGATCGTGCGCACCAGTGGCGAACAGCGCATTTCAAATTTTCTGCTCTGGCAGGCGGCCTATTCCGAGTTGGTGTTCGTGGACGAGAACTGGCCTGATTTCAACGAAGCCAGCTTTATGCGGGTGCTTGAGACCTTCACGCGGCGCGAGCGGCGTTTTGGCGGCATCGAGGCGGCGTCGTCTTGAGTGAACCAGGTGATGGCCCATCAGAGGCGCCGCGCAGCACCCGCAGGCTTTGGTCCGACCTTGGACCGCGGCTGATTTCGGCACTGGTCTTGATCTGCCTGACAGTGGCCGCCCTCTATGTGGGTAGCTACTTTTTTGCGGCGGTCGTTGGCGCTGTCTTTGCAGGGGCCTATCGGGAATGGGAAACCATGGTGTCCCGCGCGCCGCTGACCCCCGTCGGTTTTGGCCTGATCGGACTGGTCGCGTTGTCTGGCCTGCTGTTTCCGGCGTTTGGCCCCACCGGCAGCCTTGCCATCATCGCTCTTGCGTGTGTCGTTGCCCTGGTTGCGCGCGGCGAAGGCATGTGGTGGCGGGTGCTTGGTCTAGTCATCTATGGCGCGATCATCATCGCGGCCCTGATGATGCGCGGGGCATCGATGGCCGGCGTGTGGGCCGGGGTGTATCTGGGCACTGTGGTGTGGATGACCGATTCGGCAGCGTTTTTCGCCGGTCGGCAGATCGGTGGTGAAAAACTGGCGCCCGATATTTCGCCGTCCAAGACCTGGTCAGGCGCTTTGGGTGGCCTCGCTCTGGGCACCGGGGCAGGGCTGGTGGTTTGGGTGCTGGTCACCGATTCACCGTGGTGGATAGGTCTGGTCCTGTCGATGGCCATCAGCATTCTGGGTCAGTTGGGGGATCTGGGTGAGAGCGCCGTCAAGCGGCACTTCCGCATCAAGGACAGCGGCGACATCATCCCGGGCCACGGCGGTCTGATGGACCGTCTCGATAGCCTCACATTTGGCGTTTTGCTCGTGCTGCTGATCGGCGGGCTGCATGCCGGCTTTGGTCTGGTCGCGCAGGGGCTGCTTTACTGGTAGGCTGGCGGAAACGTCGCCCGCACAAGGATAACCATGTTCGAATTTATCTACTGGCTGCTCTCGTTCGTGGTGCCGTTCCTGGCGGTCTTGACCGTCATCGTCTTCGTCCACGAGATGGGGCATTACTTGGTGGCGCGCTGGAACGGCATTGCCATCGAGACGTTTTCGGTGGGGTTCGGCAGGGAGCTTGTCGGGCGCACCGACAAGCACGGTACCCGCTGGCGTCTTTCGGCCATCCCGCTGGGCGGCTATGTCCGCTTTGTCGGCGATATGAATGCGGCCAGTTCGCCAGACAGCGAAGCCATTGCCAATGCCAGTCCGGAACTGGCGCCACGCCTGTTTGCCAACAAGGGCGTTTGGCAGCGCATTTCGGTTGTGGTGGCCGGTCCCGCCGCCAATGTCATTCTCACCTTTGTTATCCTTTATGCCCTGCTGCTCGGCTACGGCCGCTACACCATTCCCCCGGTTGTGGGACAGGTCATTGCCGGTTCGGTGGCCGAGGCGGCAGGCATCGCAGCGGGCGATACCATCGTATCGGTCGATGGCTATGCGGTGCGGGGGTTCGAAGATTTCCAGCGGTTGGTCGCGACCAGCCCGGCGCGGGCTGTCAGCATCGACATCAAACGCAATAATGCGCTGCAGACCATCGTATTGGTCCCCGAGGCGACCAATGTCGAAGATCGTTTTGGCAACAATCAGCGTATTGGCAGGATCGGGGTCAGTCGCGACGTCGCCAATACCGATGTGACGCTCTATCGGCCAGGGCCGGTTGAGGCGATTGGCATGACGACCGAGGAAATCCGCTTCATCGTGCAGCGGACTGCAGCCTTCCTGGGCGACTTTTTTGTTGGTCGGGGTGACGTGGAGCAGCTTGGTGGGC
>JAHJOS010000336.1 GCA_018820005.1 Alphaproteobacteria bacterium
ACACATAGCCCCGAGTCGGATGGCGCCACCGGATCAAGGTCTCGAATGAGGCAATGGCGCCACGCTTCAGATCAACAATCGGCTGGAAAGCCAAAGTGAACTGCCGCTCGGCTATTGCAGCCCGGATGTCGAGTTCGAGCATGCGGCGCTGCTGGGCATGGACGTCCATCTCGTCTTCAAAGACGCGAACCGAGTTCCGGCCCTTCGCCTTTGCGTCATAGAGGGCCATGTCGGCGCGCTTGAGCAGAATGTCGGGGACGTTGCCGTGGCGTGGTGCCAGCGCGATGCCGATACTGGCGCCGATATTGATGAAATGCCCGGCGATCTCGAAGGTCTCACCGAGCGAGCTGATCAGTTGTGCAGCGAGTTGCTCGGGCTTGGGCTCGCCCTCCTGCAGCCGCTGGATGACGACGAACTCATCGCCCCCAAGACGGGCAATATGCGAGCCGAAACCGCCCCCCCGCTTGATGCGCTCTGAGACGGCAACCAGCAGAAGATCTCCGATCGGATGACCAAGAGTGTCGTTGACCGACTTGAAGTGATCGAGATCTATCAGATGCAAAGCCAGTGTGGCTTTGGCCGGCAAGACTTCAAGTGACTTGGCCAGCACTTCCTTGAACGAGGCGCGGTTCATCAGGCCCGTGAGTTCGTCCGTCCAGGCGAGTTGTTCAATGCGCTCGTGCGCCTTGGCCTGCTCGGTCACATCCTCAAAAACGATAACGGCCTCACCGTTGTCCATGGACTGGCACGAGACGGCGACGACTTTCGCGTCACTCAGCTTGACGAAGCGCTGGGGCGCATTGCCCGACGTGATGCAATGGCGGATGGCATTGATCAGCGGGGCCCGCGCCTCAACGCTGTTCTGGTTGGCCGAGAGCTTGTCGAGAAAGCTCTCCAGCGACATGCCGGTTTCAAGTGCCGTGTCGGGGCAGCCGAGGATGGATGTCAGCTTGCTGTTCCACACCATCAGGGCCCCGCCGGCATCGAACATGCCCAGGCCATGCGACATGTTGTTGAGCGCTGCATCAAAGAGCGCTGCCTGGGCCTTGTAGGAGGCCGCCAGCTTGGCATTGGCACGCTTGGTTTCGAGAGCGGCAACGATCGTATTGCGCACTGATACGGTGATGTCGGTCATGCCGAACATGAAGACGAACAGGACGCAGCCGATGACCTGGTAGAACCCGCTGGGGTGCAATACCAGGCCGAGGCACATCGGACCGGCAGACAGGTAGAGTTGGGACAGAGCGACCAGCGGACGTCCTGCGTTGCGGCCGGTTATGCTGGCGCCATAACCTGCAGTGGTCGTGGTCAACATCAGATGCAGGGCAGGATCGTTGATGCGCGTGATGGCCAGCAGACACAGCACGCCGAGGAGAAGAGCAAAGAGACCGCCGCCGATGGCGTAGGCAAGTTCCCACAGGCGAGCATCGGATCTGTCGGCCGGTCGGCCCAGAGACAGGTAGCGGACGCCAATGGCGATCCGTAACGCGGCCACGACGACTGCCATGTCGGCAATCGCTTCAACAAGCATATCCTCAGCAAGAAACGTTACGGTTGCCGCGATCCAGATTCCGGCAAGCGCGCCGGCTATGAGCGAGGCGAACGGGTGAAAAAGCCCGTCGACCAACTGCAGCCGAATTTCCGGAGCGAGCCGTCGTTCGGCACGCAACATCTCAATGAGCCGCTTCAGCACTGGTGCTCTCCCAAAGAACCAGCGTTAGTTTGCGTCAGACAAATGAATATTTGCTATACACAAAGGGAACCTTGGGACCTCTCGGGCACTCTTCGGCCCGCTAAGTCGCTCGAATACTTTTATCCCGACAGACTGCGTTTCTGTACTTCTTAAGTATTAACTAAATAAATCGCATCTCCGCACTCCAAAACACAGTGACGGATGCGGCCGTCGGAAATCACCCGCGCCAGAACTTTCCTGATGCTGGCAATCGCGCCCTAGAGGGCGAAAGCACGAAAGTGCTTGGACAGTTTGAGGGTCTGGGCCTGATAGTTTGAGCCCAGGCCCGCGCCATAAAGCCGATCGGGTGGCTCCGCTAGGTTCTCATAGATCAGCCGACCGATGGTCTGGCCGTGGCC
>JAHJOS010000337.1 GCA_018820005.1 Alphaproteobacteria bacterium
CAGCACGGCTGGTAATTGCGGTCGATAGCACTCAGGTCAGCCGCGCCGATTCGGCTCTGCAGAAGTTCGGCAACACCACTTCTGTGGTCGAGCGCCAAACCGACACGCTAAGCAGCACGGTTTCCCGTTTGGCCGGCCCGCTGGCTGCGCTTACAGCGGGCGTGAGCATCAAGGGGCTGATCGACATCTCGGACAACTACGGCCAGATGGCTGACCGTATCAAGATGGCGACAACCTCGACGCAAGAGTACGTGATGGTCCAAGACCGGCTGCTGCAGTCGGCAAACAAGACCTATCGCCCGCTCGTCGAGGCACAAGAGCTTTACATTCGGACCGCTGATGCGATTCGTTCGCTGGGCTACGAAACGTCCGACGCGCTCGATATCACCGACAGCTTCAGCTATTTGCTGGTAACCAACGCGGCGTCTGCTGACCGCGCGTCGTCTGCGATCAATGCGTATTCAAAGGCGATCCAGACCGGCAAAGTAGATTCGGAAAGCTGGCAATCAATCCTGGCGGCAATGCCGTCCGTGGTCGAGACGCTGGCGGACGAGCTAGGCCGCTCCTCTAACGAGATCCGCGAGCTTGGCATAACAGGCAAGCTCGCCCTGGCAGACCTGAACGAGGGGCTTCGCCGCTCGGTTGAGGAGACAAAGGCTGCCGCCGATGGCATGGGCGTCACGCTCAATGACGCCATTATCCGAGCAACCAACAACTGGTCGACCTACCTAGGAGAGAGCGAGAGAGTCACAAGCGCATCCCGGCTAATGTCGGGCACGCTGGATACTGTCTCTGAAAACCTAGACACAGTCGCCAGCGTTGCTTCTGGAGTCGCGGTAGCCGCAATGGCGCGCTATTCAGTAGCTCTTACCCAATCGACATATGCCTCTGTCTCTAGCGCTGTCAGCACCGCTAGACAAGCCTCTGAAGAGCTTTCCCTTGCTCAACAACAGGTTGCGTCAACGGCGACAACGCTTGCCAAGCTGCGCGCCAACTATGAACTTACCGGCGTTACTACTGGGCTGACCGCTGCCACTATCGCGCACGAGCAGGCGGAGAAACGTCTTGCCGTAGCGCAAACGGCCTCGGTCGGGCTAGGGCGCACAGCCCTAGGTCTTGCTGGTGGCTGGGCCGGTTTGGCGGTAACTGCCGGCGCCGTAGCCCTCTCCTTCGTAGATTGGGGAGATAACGCTGAAGAGGCGGCGCGCCAGTCAATTGCCCTGCGCGAAGAAACCAACCTGCTGACTCGGGCCGTACAAGAGTTAGACGCCGCCCAGGCGAAGCAAGTCCTTCAGCGCATGGCTGACCCTTATCAGGCAGCGAAGGATGAAGCCCGCAACTACGCGGCGCAGGTCGAATATCTGAATATGCAGATAGACCGCCATCCTGGCAGCGCCAAAGTTGATGATTGGCGGAGGTCGCTTGTTGAGGCGGAAGGCAGTCTTTCCACCGTTAACGAAAAGTTGGCCGAACAAGAAGCCAAGATGCGCGAGCTAAACGCGCGCATTGATGAGAACACTAAAGCCCGCACCGAAAACAAAACGGCGCTGGATGAGACAGACGCAACCGGTACTAAATACCTTGCTCAGCTTCAGCGCCAAGCCGACTTTGCAGGAAAACTGACCGAAGTTCAGCGCGTCAATATCGCCATTGAGAAGGGGTACGCGGGCGTTCTCTCTAAGGGGGATAAAGAGCTTGCGCTGAGAAATGCCGCTCTGGTCGATCAAGCCAACGCCACTAAAACGGTGACGAAGGCTACGAACGACAGCGCCAACGCCTACCAAGCCTTGTACGACCGGCTATACCCAGCCGAAGCCGCTCAGCGGCAGTACAACAAAGAGCTTGGCCTGCTGAGCGATCGTCTGGCCGGAGACAAGCTGGCTGATGCGGTTAATCGTCTCAACTTCGCCATTGATGGAGCAGACGCCACCGGCCCGGGCGATGCCATTGAGGAGTACCGCAAGGAGCTTGAGCGCCTTGAAGATCAGCTCGACCCTGTAGGCAAGGCGACCGAGCAATACCAGAAAGACGTTGAGCGGCTGAATGATGCGATG
>JAHJOS010000338.1 GCA_018820005.1 Alphaproteobacteria bacterium
CCGGGGAATTTGTTGGCCTGTTCCGGGATCTTGACCCGTTCCAGATAGTGCATGGCAGTCGCCTCGGCCTCTGCCTTGGGAATGCCGCGCACCCAGATGGGGGCCAGGGTCAGGTTCTGCAGGATGGTCAGGTGCGGGAACAGGTTGAAGTGCTGGAACACCATGCCCACTTCGCGCCGGACTTCGTCGATCCGCTTGATATCGGCGGTCAATTCGGTGCCGTTGACGATGATCTGGCCTTCCTGATGCTCCTCAAGCCGGTTGATGCAGCGGATCAGGGTGGATTTGCCCGAGCCCGAGGGCCCGGCAATGACGATGCGCTCGCCTTCCATCACCTTAAGGTTGATGTCACGCAGCACGTGGAAGTCAGCATACCACTTGTGCATGCCGATCACTTCGATGGCCACATTGGTCGCTGATATCTGCATGGTAGAGCGCGCAGCGGGTGCGGTAGATTCGGAAACCTGAGACATTGAACTACCTCTTGTAGCCAGTATTGAGACGGCGCTCCATGTACATGGAATAGCGCGACATGGAGAAGCAGAAGCACCAGAAGACCATGGCGGCGAATAGATAGCCGGTGGTTGCTGTATTGGCGGACTGCCACTCCAGAGCGGAGTCATTCTTGGTCTTTACTGCTTCAAGAAGATCCTTCATGCCCACGATGTAGACAAGCGAAGTATCCTTGAACAGCGATATGAAGTTGTTGACGATGCCGGGGATCACATGCTTGAGCGCCTGGGGCAGGATGATGAAGTACATCCGTTGCCAATAACCCAGACCCAGTGAGGCCCCCGCTTCATACTGACCCCGCGGAATGGCCTGCAGGCCGCCGCGCACCACTTCGGCCATATATGCCGACGTAAACAGGGTCACACCCACCAGGGCGCGCAGCAATTTGTCCACCGTCGTGCCCTGCGGCATGAACAGCGGCAGCATGATGGACGCCATAAACAGGATGGTGATCAGCGGCACAGCACGGATCAACTCGATGAAGGCGACGCAGAGCGTCTTAATCACCGGCAGATTGGACTGTCGCCCAAGCGCCAGGATGATCCCCAGCGGGAACGACAGCGTGATGCCCACCACCGAAATGATCAGGGTCACCAGCAGGCCGCCCCATTTGTTGGTGGGGATCTCCACCAGGCCGAACATGCCGCCAGCGAGCAGGATGTAGCTGACTACCGGATAGACCACCAGGAACAGGATTGCATTGGTGCGCTTGAAGGGCACCTTGGGCATCAGCAGGGGCACAAACAGCAGCGCGCCCAAAGCGAAAACGATATTGGGCCGCCACTGTTGCGGGATATCGTAGAAGCCGTAGATGAAGAACTCCATCTCATTGTAGATGTAGGCCCAGCACGCACCAGCATCGATGGCGCGGCACTCTTCAACTGTCCCCATTGGCCCAACGGCGTGGCCAATGACGAAGTTGAACAGCGGCGGGACCACCCAGGTCAAGAACAACAATCCCAGCAGTGTCAGGATGGTGTCGACCGGCGTGGCAAAGAGGTTTTTCTGCGCCCAGGCCATCGCACCACTGGTGCGATTGGGCGCAGGCTTAGCGTCGACTAGTTCGGAGCGGACGTATCCAATATCACTCATGGGGCTGCTCCTACCGCTCGACCAGGCTGACGCGGGCGTTGTACCAATTCATGATCGCCGAGGTCACAAGTGAAAAGGTCAGGTAGACCAGCATCGTCAGAGCGATGCATTCGATAGCGCGGCCGGTCTGATTGAGGGCGGTGCCTGAGAACACATTGACCAGTTCGGGGTAGCCGATTGCTGCCCCGAGCGAAGAGTTCTTGGTCAGGTTCAGGTATTGACTGGTCAGCGGGGGCACAATGACCCGCATGGCCTGCGGCACGATCACCAGACGCAGGCGATCGCCTTCCTTCAGGCCCAGCGACATGGCCGCCTCGGTCTGACCGCGGCTCACCGCCTGGATACCGCCACGGACGGTCTCGGCAATGAAGGAAGCGGTGTAGATCGTCAGGCCAAACAGCAGGGCGACAAACTCAGGCGGCAGTTGGAGACCGCCCTTGAAGTTGAATCTCTCAAGGACCGGCGGATCAAATGCGACTGCGGCGCCGCTGACCACCCAGACGATGCCGGGGATAACAACCAGGATTGCGACCGCGGTCAGAAATACCGGGAAACGCTTGCCGGTTGCTTCAAGGCGGCGCTTTGCCCAATGGCGCATGCCAAGGACGGCAGCGATCGCCAGAGCCAAGCCGATCCAGACAAAGCCAAACTGCGCATCAGGAATGGGCTTGGGAACGAAGATGCCGCGCTGATTGATGAATGAATCCAGCGGCAGCACAATGGAGTCCCGCACTGCCGGCATGGCCTTGAGAACGGCAAAATACCAGAAGAACAGCTGCAAAAGCAGGGGAATATTGCGGATGGTCTCGACATATATGGTGGCAAGCGAGGAGACGATGAAGTTGCTGCTCAGGCGCGCGATACCGATCGTGAAGCCCAGAACCGTCGCAGCGATGATGCCAATGAAAGCCACCAGCAGAGTATTGGTAATGCCAACCAGAAAGGCTTCCCAATAGATGGATTCGCGTGTCCAGGGCAGAAGCGAGAAGCTGATATCAAAGCCGGCGGTCTTCCAGAGGAAGTCAAAACCAGTAGTCTTGTTCTGCGCTGCCAGATTGGTAGCGGTATTGCCCACGATCCAGGCGATGAATGCAACCAGGATCGCTGCCACGACAACCTGGTAGACGATCCCGCGAATGACCGGATCATTGAAAAAAGAGGGTCGAGGGGCCGTTGTGGGCCCCGTATCTAGCGTCGTCATTTGTAATGTCCCCAAGCCGCCAAAGCTACGGCTGATCCACGCGCCACCCACGGTGGCTGACGATGGAACGAGAACCCCGACGCTCCATGTGGAGCGTCGGGTTCAAGTTCAGCTTAGCGGATCGGCGGAGCGTACTGGATGCCGCCGTCTTTCCAGAGGGCATTCAGGCCGCGGGCCAGGCCGATCGGGGTCGATGGGCCAACGTTGCGGTCGTAGGATTCGGCGTAGTTACCGACCAGCTTGACGATCTGGTAAGCCCAATCCTTGGTCAGGCCGAGCGGCGTACCGAAGTCGCCTTCAACGCCAAGCAGGCGCTTGATGGCCGGGTTGTCCGAGCCGAGCATTTCATCGACATTGGTCGAGGATACACCCAGTTCTTCAGCTTCCAGCATCGCGAAGTACGTCCAGCGCGCAATGTTGAACCAGCCGGTGTCGCCAGCACGAACCACGGGGCCAAGCGGCTCCTTGGAGATGATCTCGGGCAGGATGATGTGATCATCC
>JAHJOS010000339.1 GCA_018820005.1 Alphaproteobacteria bacterium
CTCGATCCAGAAGCTGCTGCCGATGCCCTCCTCGCTGTGAAGGCCCATCACGCCGTTCTGGTGGGCAGCGAATTCCTTGCAGAGCGCCAGGCCGATGCCGGTGCCCAGGATGGCGGTATTTTCGCGCCCCAGGCGCTGGAAGGGCTCGAACACCTGGGCCTGTTTATCAGCCGGAATGCCGATCCCGGTGTCCTCTACGATGAGCCGGACATGGCTGGCCGCCACCTGGTAGGTCAGGGTGACGTCACCCCCCTCCTTGTTGTACTTCATTGCGTTGGAAAGCAGGTTGAGGATTACCTGGCGCAAGCGGCGCCGGTCCGCGGCGACCTGCAGCGACTCGTCTGGCAGATCGAGGTTCAGACGCAGATGGCGCTGCCTGACCTCGGCACCCACCATATCCGCGCACTCCTGCAGCAGTTCACGCACCTGCAGCGGCTTGAGCTCCCGTTGGCGGCCGTCGACCTGAACGTTGGACCAGTCCAGAATGTCCTCGACCAGGTGGCTCAGGTGCCGACTGGCAAGCAGAATCTCATCCAGATATTCGATGTCGTCAGAAGCCGCCTCGCTCGCGTCCCGTTCGAGCTTCATCAGCTGGGCGAAGCCAAGGATCGCGTTCAAGGGCGTGCGCAGCTCGTGGCTCATGCTGGAGATGAAGCGCGTCTTGGCCTCGCTCGCTGCCTGGGCCTGGAGGGAAGACGCACGCAAGTCGGCCTCGACGCGCTTGAGCGCATCGATGTCAACGTGGGTGCCCGCCATGACGCGCACCATGCCGGTGTCGGGGTCTCGCTCGAGCACCTTGCCACGGCTGAGCAGCCAGACATAGCGGCCGTTGGCATCGGCGAAGCGAAACTCGACGGAGTAGTCCTGTGCCCCCGCTGCCACACGCTCCAGTGCGGTCTGGATGGCGGCGCGATCGTCCGGATGCACGCGATCGACGAACGCCGCTTCCTGCATGGTGGTGGGCATGCCGAAACGTTTGGAAAAGCGCCCGCGCACCTGGATGGTCCTGTCTTCACTGCGCTCCCAGATACTTTCGGTTGCGCTTTCCAGCACCAGCTGAAGACGCGACTGGGCACGCTCGCGATCACCCTCGCTGCGCTCGAGCTGTTCACCGATCGCTGCGGTATGGCTGGCCATCTCGTCCAGTTCACGGATGCGTGAATCGGTAGGCTGCGGCCTCCAGCGGCCGGCACCGATCTCGGTCATCATCCGGGAGATCCCGGCTATCGGGGTGAGCAGGCGCTGGCTCAACTGGCGCGCGCGGCGCCACATGAAGCCGAAGAACACGAGGTAGAACACCACCAGCCCGACGATCAGCCAGTAACCCAGGGTGCGGTATTCACTGGCCAGCTCGTTGGTCTTCTCGAATACGGCCTCTTCGTCCACGACCGTAAGCAGGCGCCAGCCGGTCTGTTCGATGGTCGTCCAGGCCACCAGTTGGGAGCGCCCGCCAAGAAACACCGTCTGCACGCCATCAGGCGCGTCGCTGATGGCTTGCGCCAGCTGCTTCGTCGCCTCGCGCCGGGCAAGGTTGAAATCCTCGGGTTTCAAGGTTTCCCGGCGAATTGCCTCCTCATAGGAATGGGTGGTCAACTCGTTCAGGCCGAAGTCGTCTTCGCCACGCGAGGGCAACGCCATGATGGTCATGTCGTTGCTCACCAGCACTGCATAGCCATTCCACGGCACCTGCAGCTCGCCAATATGGTCGAGAATGCCGCCTACCGTCACATCGAGGCCGGCAACGCCTTCCAGGAAATCGCCGCGGTAGACCGGAGCAATGGCCGACATCATCCAGCCATGGCCGGCCGGATCGAGGTAGACATCGGTCCATACGACCTTGCGTTCGGGATTATGAGTGGCGTCTGCGAGGTAGTAGAAGTTGTAGTTGGGTATGACCATGTCGTGCGGATACTGGTCGGGCGTCAGGAACCAGGGATAGATGTGGTTAAGGCTGTCATGGCTGTTGAAGTAGATGCTAGCGACGAGGGGGTTGGTTTTTTGCAACCCCTGCATGAACGAATCCAGCGCTGTAAGCCGTGCAACCTTATCCAGATCCTGCTGCTCCGGTGCGATGACATTGGAATAGAAAACTGCCGCGCCACCGTTGTCGTCTGGCGTATAACGCACCCCATCTTCGGTCAGGGCCAGAGGCACTGGAGCCACGGCCGCGGTTCCCGCCAGGGTTTGTTCTGTCATGTCGCGGTAGAAGTCGGTCAATGCACCGATATGACGGAGCTGTTCATCGACCACCCGGGCTTCCTGCCCCGCCGAAGCCTGCAAATCGTGCAACGCCGTCTCGCGCAGGTAGTTGATCTGTGCGTCGCGCACGGCCTGGTTGCTCAGCAGATAGACGGCGATAAGCCCGGCCTCCACCAGCACCAGGGGGATCAAGGCACTTCGTATGAAGGCGCGCCATATCCAGCGGCGCAGACCAATGTGAGGGGTTGGGGGCACAATAGCTCCGGTGGGCGAGACAATCGCAATAGAATAGTGGCTCCATGATATCACCCCGCTCGAAAGGATCGCCTACCTCCGACCAATGGCTCAGTCGGTCTTATATCCGCCCTGCACCGCCTTCCAGCTTGCGCCAGAGCAACCGCACCGGTGCCTTGCGCACCAACGCGCAGCGGTACAAGCGGATCTCCAGCGGCACGCGCCAGTGCTCGCCGCCGCAAACCACCAGTTCGCCGCGCTCCAGCTCGGCC
>JAHJOS010000728.1 GCA_018820005.1 Alphaproteobacteria bacterium
GCAACACTTGCGCAGATGACTCTATTGTTGGCCCCGAAATCACTCCACTTGGTAGGCTTTGTGATACACCACCCGAAGCGCAGAGGTTGACCGCCGCCAACGGCCCAAACCGCAAAATACACGTCACCGGTTGTGGGAGTTGCTGCGACTGTATTTAACGCCTCTTCTCCAAGTGCATCCTTGACAGTCACGCGCATTTTGTCTGTTGCAGAGTTGTCTTTGCCTACAGTGAGATAGTAGTCAGCCGCTGCGCCGGCATCTTGTGCTATAGCCATCAAAAAACGGTAGCCCGTTGTCGCCGCGTTCACTTTCCAAACCAACGTCCATGCATCGCCGACGTTGTTGAGGATAGTGTCCAGCATGGCGGCAGTTACAGTGCCGTAATCGTCGCCCCCATCAAATACCCTCTTTGGCGGTGTTCCCGTTGCCCCTGCCAGGTTCCCGGCTTGCGTAAACACCAGGTCGGCACCACTCAGTCCTGCTCCCTGTCCGGTTTCATTTCCTCCCGCCGATGTGTTCTCCATGAATAGAAGGAGGGTATTAGCTGAATCTCCCCATCCGGTTTTCGAGGCCTCATTCCATGTGGCCCAGGAGGTGCCGGTAGCCCCTCCGGCAGCTCCAGAACCAGAGCCCACCACCGCAGGCAGGATACCCCAAGCCCTGGCATCCTCCACCGCTCCGAGACCCAGCGCATGAATTGCCGCTAGCCCTGCCGCGCCTCCACCCGCAAACCGAAAACAGTTTCGAAGAAACTCACGCCTACTGTGATCTCTCATCCCTAATCCCCTTTGGGCGTCAATCAAAGATTGACGCCTTTGTTATCTGCCTTGGCATTATCTGCCATATCTTTCCCCTTTCAATCAAAGTACGAGATGTATTGACGCCCGGTCAGATGACAATCTGACGCCCCCTTTTTGTAGAAAAGTGCGGTAGCCCTTTTTGTTTTTCAACTATGTGTAGAGGGAGAGATATAACAACACAGCAGACGTTTTTATTTACCCCCCCACCCCTGGCAGAAAAACAATCCTTTCCCTGCCCCCTAACATCCCTAAGGCTACAGATCTATGCCGATCAATCAGAGATTGATGCCTCTCCCCTGTATGCTTAAGCTACCCTCTCCCCTGTATGCTTAGGCTACTTAGTTAAGTCCCTTATGTCTGTCTGTATCACGATAGCCCCACTATGTTCCACCTTGTGTGTGTCTTGCCAATGATGTTGACACTTCAGATAGAAGATAGAAGCTACTACTGCGATCTTTCCCCTTGCTCCCATAAGGGCTACCTTACTCTCCTCTGCCTCCATACATTTTTTATACCATATATCCCATCTCTTGTCCCTCTTTCTCCACACATCTAGTTCCCCATTGAATACATTATGGCTAAGACAATAGGTCTTGAAATAGAGGTTGTCCGGTGTGTCTTGTAGTAACCACCTCACTCCGTTCCTAAAGAAGTCCTGTATGCTTTCATCACCCCATTGTTCTGGTCTATTCTCCCTATGTTCCCCTATTGCCCCAATCCTATTCACTCCCCTTCCCCTATGTGGTGGGTGCTTCCTCCTGACGAACATGCTTTCCCCCCTATGCCCCATGTGTATGCTGTGGTGTGTATGAGGACTATATAGATTATACAAGGGAGAGGGAGAATAGGGCGAGATTAAACGGAAAAAGGTGAAAAACTTTTATCATGAACAAATCCAACGAGATACAAACTAAATTTGACAGAATTGCGATTTTTGGTTGACACGAATCTGGACGTGACTAACTTGTGACTGTCACGTTGAACCAAAAAAACTTACAGGGAGGGAAGAGTATGATACGGAGAAAGAGTTCTAGTGGTGGGAAGGTGGACATATCCTTGTTGAAGGATATGGTGTCAGAGTGTATAAGCAAGATGGAACTAGGGGATGAAAGGGGGGCAACTCTAGTTCCAGGGAAGTCAGAGAATGACTTGATCTCCCAGATCAAAGAGATTCTGGGAGAAATTCAACCGGAAGACATTTCATGGTGGAACATTTCGTGGAATCCCATCGTAAATTTGGTGGGAGGGAAATTACCCTGGAAA
>JAHJOS010000340.1 GCA_018820005.1 Alphaproteobacteria bacterium
ACCGACGGCATCGGCACCCGCGTGGCGCAGCAAACCGCTGCGATCAATGCCGCCAAGGCCGCCGGCGTCAAGCACGTCGTCTATACCTCGGCGCCGGCCGCTCGCCCCAATCCCGATGCCGGCATTTCGGTCGAGCATTTCTGGACCGAGCTGGCGATTGCCAACAGCGGACTGGGCTTCACGGTGTTGCGCAACCACATGTATGCGGAAAACAACCTTGCCGACGCCGCCCATGTCATCAGCTCGGGCCAATTGTTTGGCCTCCATGGCGATCGCGGCACATCCTATGTCACCCGCGCAGATGCCGGGCGCACCGCGGCAGGTGCCCTGCTGCAGGCAGAAGGCCAGCTGTATGAGGATGTCACAGGACCAGCCTTCGTCACCAACCTCGATCGCGCCGCCATCTATAGCCAGATCAGCGGCAAGCCCGTGCAGTCAATCGCCATCACCGCCGAGGCGCTGCAGGCCGGCATGGTTGCCGCTGGTGTGCCTGAAGGTTTTGCCGGCGCGCTGGTGGCCTTCCAGAAGGATGCGGTCACCGGCTATTTCGGCGTGGTAACCGACACCGTCGAGCGCTATTCGGGCCGCAAGCCCCAGGCGCTGGCTGACTTCCTGGCGGCCAACCGCCCTGCCCTGGGCCTCTGAGCCCTGACAAAACTGCTGCCCTGCCCTTTGTGGCGGGGCAGCGCATGCACAATGTCTGTATGTCAGTCACCTGTGCATCAGGTGGTCCATGGTCACCGCTGACAAAACCCCGGGAATCGCGCAGTTTGGCGCCAGCGTGTCAGAGCTGGGGTCGGTACGGTGGGGTCGTTGTTCAAGCGTCTGTGGGCGCACATCACGCATGACCGATCGATCGGCTTTGGCCTTGAGTATATCGGGCTGGCCACACTGCGGTTTCCCAAGATAGTCGCGCTTCTGGTGGTGCTGGTTTCGGGCCTGTGCGCCAGCCAGTTGCCGCGCGCCAATGTCGATGGCGACCTGCTGCGCATCTATGCCGACTCCGGGCAATATTATGATGCGTATGCCCATCTTTCGGAAACCTTCGGAACCTTTGAAAACGACATCTATGTGCTGGTCAGCTCGCCCGATCTGACCGACCCGACGACGCTCGAACGCGTCCGCGAACTGGCGTTTGATCTCGAGCTCAATGATTTTGCCGTGGGCACCATGTCGCCCTTCACCCTACGCAAGCCCAATGGACAGGGTGGATCGGTGCCGGCCGTGCCCGAGGGCATGCAGGATTTTGCCGAAGTGGCGCTGGCGCTGAGCGATCTGCAGCAAAACGACCCGATGATGCGCAACCTGATCACGCCGGACCTGACCGGCGTGGTGCTCATCATGTTTCCCAACCAGGAGCTGACACGGGGCGACGGAACCAAAGCCATGATCGAGAGCGTGCGCAAGACGATCGCACCCTATCAGGATGGCACGATCACGGTGGAGCTGACCGGGCCGCCGATCTGGACGTCGGAGATGATCAATGCGTCAGTGGCCGATCAGCTCAAGTTTACGCTGTGGGGCTTTGGCCTGGGCGCGCTGATTGCGTTCCTGGCGCTGCGCTCGCTGCCGGCCGCGCTGCTGGTGGCAGCAACGCCGGCCCTGTCGGTGATGTGGTCGATGGGCATCATCCTTTATTTCTTCGGCTCGTTCACGTTTCTGACCGTCATCGTCACCACGCTGGTACTGGTGATCAGCTTTGCGGAGTCGATGTTTTTCGTCTTCAACTGGCTGGCGTATTGGCGCGATGGCATGGACCCCGATGAGGCCGTTGATACCACCGTCAAACTGGTGGGCCCGGCGGCGGCGCTGACCATGCTGACGACCTTTGTCAGTTTCGCTTCGCTGGCGTTTACCCCCGGACAGGGCGTTCGCGAGTTCGCCATTGCGGGCGCCATCGGCACATTCGTGCTGTTTGTTTGTCTGATGACCTTCCTGCCGCTGATGCTAAAAGCAGCCGTGCGCCTGGGTTTCAAGGCCCCCAAGCGCAGCAGCATGGTGCTTACGGCCGCCCTGCCCCTGAGCTGGTTTGTTGCCAGCCGGCATGGCCGCCTGCTGTCGCTGCTGGCCATCGCCACAACGCTGGCGCTGTTCGTGCCCTATGTGTTGATCAAGCCGCATTTCTCGTTCGAGGATTTCATCGCCAAGGATTCCAATGCCCTGACGGCGGCCGAGAATATCGATGACGGCGTCGGCGGCGTGGCACCGATCTACATCAGGGTGCCGCTGCAGGATGGCGATCCCAATGTGACGCCGCGTGATTTCGAGACCATCCAGACCGTCCATCGCATTCTTGAGAGCCATGTGGGGGAGAACAAGGTCATCTCGGTGGCCAGCATGACGGACTATACCGATGCCGGCTTTACCCGACAGGAGGTGTTTGACTCCGTGGGGCCATTCATGCGCAAGCGCTTTGTAACCAATGACGGCTCGCAGGCGCTGGTGACCGGTTTCATGCCCACCATCACCGATTCAAATGATCTCAAGCAGATGGTGGTCGACGTGCAGCGCGAGTTGGTGACGGCGGGCGTAACCGGCACGGAAATCGGCGGCTTTCGGGTGCTGACCACCTATGGCACTGACCAGATCGTCAGCGGGCTGCAGCTGGACCTGACTGTCTCAGTGCTGGTCAATCTGGCGTTGATCGGGTTTGCCTTTCAATCGTTCCGGGTGGCGCTGGCGTCAGCCATTCCCAATCTGTTCCCGGTGCTGGGGACCGAGGCTTGGCTCTACTTCAGTGGCCAGGGGCTGCAATTGACGACCGTCATCGCGCTCACGATCGCATTTGGCATCGCGGTGGACGACACGGTGCATTTCCTGTCGCACTACCTGCACGCGCGGCGGGAGGAGAAAATGGATCACATGGGGGCGATCAAACATACGCTGGACCGCATCGGCGGCGCGATCGTGGCGACCACCATCATCCTGTGTTCCGGCGTTGTTATTGTGACGTTTTCAGAGCTGCCGCAGGTGGCGCTGTTCGGG
>JAHJOS010000341.1 GCA_018820005.1 Alphaproteobacteria bacterium
ATCGTCTGTGTCAGGTCGCCCTTGGCCAGTTCAAGCAGCGCGGCGCCCACAGCCGCCACGGCCTGCACCCGCGCGGTTACGTCGGTGGCAAACTGCACCACTTTGTAGGGTGCCCCGTCCACACCCAGGATCGGCGCAAATGTGCTCTGGATCCACACCTCGTGTCCGTCACGGGCCTGACGACGATATTCGCCATTCTTGGACGCGCCGCCGGCCAGATCGAGCCAGAACTGGCGATAGCTTGCCGATGCAGGGTCTGCATCGAACAGGATCCGCGCATTGGGCTGCCCGACCAGCTCATCGTGCCGGTAGCCCAGTCGATCGAGGAAGTTCTGGTTGGCCGTGATGATTTCGCCGGTCAGCGTGAACTCCGCGACCAGTTGGGCCTGAGAGATGGCGTTGAGCTGGCCGGTATGGTCAGCCGCCACCTCAAGGTGGTGGCCAGTTTCCACGCCCAGTTCGGCGGCACGCTCGCTGCTGCGTCGCAGCACTTCGACGGCCCGCGCCATCATGCCCATCTCGTTGTGCCGTTCCAGGTATGGTACGGGCGTTGCAGTCGCGCCCGCCGCGATCGCGCTCATGGCGGCAGACAGCTTGGGGATCGGCCGGGTCAGAGCACGCGAAAGCAGCAGCGACACGGCCCCGCTCACCAGCAGCACACCGCCCGCAACAATGGCGAGTACCCAAAGAATATTGCCCAGCACCGCCTCGATTGGCGCGCGGGCCACAGCGACCATCAGCGCACCGATAACGGTGCCATCGGCCATGGCAATGGGCTGGTAGTGGGTGAAATAGCTTGCCGCGCCAATCGTCTCCTCGGCGTCGACGGCCTTGTTGGCGATGAGGCTCTCAAACAGCGGCGTGCCGGCAACGATGGGCATGTCGAGCGCCCGCTCGCCGTCGTCTTGCAGGAAGCTGGTAGTGCCCACCGTCAGGTCGGGGGCCACTTCGGAATTGTAGACATAGATGGCCGCGTTCTGCCCTGCCACCATGGCAATAGTGTCGATGACCCCATGATTGCGGAACTTGGGCATGGAGCGCATGGTCAACGCCACGACATTGCCGTCACTGTCAGGTAGCACTTCCAGACTCGGCAGATTGACCCGCAGAATTTCCGCACTGATCCGGTTGGTATCGGCAACGGCATGGATGGCGTTGCTGGCCGTAGAAGTGGAGAGGCTTATATAGACTCCCACCACGACAGCGATGATTGCCACTGCGATTGAACCGATGGCCAGGGCTGCAATGGCAAAGGTCAGACGAACATTACCCAGCAAGGAACCCATGGCACACCCCAGTTTACCTAGGCGCCTGCGCACCCGATTTCACCTAGAATGTGCCGTGCAACGGTTAACGGAGTGTTGATGACGAGGTATTTATGAGGCGCATCAATAACTTGCCTACATTTTGAGCAATACAAGCGCGCCTGGACGACAACACTTGCGCAAAATTGTCATGACAAGTCAGTGGCTGCGCTGGCTACCAACAGCAAAACGCCCGCGGGACGAATCCGGCGGGCGCTTCGGTATTGCTCTGTGCTCTTGGGCTTAGTGGACGTGGCCGCCGTTGATCTGGCCCGCTTCAATAGCCAGATTGGCCAGGGCACTGACGACTTCCTGAGCGTAGGATTTGGTCTCGGGCGTAGCTGCATTGGCCAGTTCGGCCTCGGCAGCCTTGATCTGGGCAGCCAGGTCGGCATGGTCAAATTCGGCATAGGGCGCGGACTGCTCTGCCAGGATGGTCAGGCCATCCGGCGAAACGTCGGCAAAGCCGCCTTTGACGAAATAGATCTCGTCCTTGCCGCCCATCCCGTTGACGGTGATGAAGCCGGGACGCAGCGTCGTCATGAACGGGGCATGGTCGTGCATGACCGTGAAGTAGCCTTCCGTGCCTGGTACAGTGACCGAGGTCACCACTTCCGACAGCAGCAGGCGCTCTGGCGACACGATCTCGATCTTGAGGCCTTCAGCCATAGTTTTGGTCCCTTAGCGGAAGCTCGGGCTCACCCATGGGGCAAGCCCGATTTGGATTAGGCAGCCTGGGCAGCCAGCTTCTGTGCCTTCTTGACGGCATCTTCGATGGTGCCGACCATGTAGAAGGCGCCTTCTGGCAGGTGATCATATTCGCCAGCCACCAGGCCCTTGAAGCCCTTGATGGTGTCTTCGAGCGACACGAACACGCCCGGCGTGCCGGTGAACACTTCGGCCACGTCGAAAGGCTGGCTCATGAAGCGCTCGACCTTACGGGCGCGGGCCACGACCAGCTTGTCTTCTTCCGACAGCTCGTCCATGCCCAGGATCGCGATGATGTCCTGCAGCGCCTTGTACTTCTGCAGCACTTCCTGCACGCGGCGGGCAACCTGATAGTGCTCGTCGCCGACAACCAGCGGATCCAGAATTCGCGAGTTCGATGCCAGCGGATCCACGGCCGGGTAGATGCCCTTTTCCGAGATCGCGCGGTTCAGCACGGTCACGGCGTCAAAGTGGGCGAACGAGGTCGCAGGGGCCGGATCGGTCAGATCGTCGGCGGGCACGTACACGGCCTGCACCGAGGTGATCGAACCCTTGTTTGTGGTCGTGATGCGTTCCTGCATCTGGCCCATGTCGGTGGCCAGCGTCGGCTGATAGCCCACGGCCGAAGGAATACGACCCAGCAGAGCCGACATTTCGGCGCCAGCCTGGGTAAAGCGGAAGATGTTGTCCACGAAGAACAGCACGTC
>JAHJOS010000342.1 GCA_018820005.1 Alphaproteobacteria bacterium
CTGGATGAAGCTGGCGTCGATCTTGACCTTGTCGATGGGAAAATCGCGCAGATGGCTGAGCGAGGAATAGCCGGTGCCGAAATCGTCCAGCGCAATGGCAATGCCATGGTCGGCCAGACGCTGCAGAACGCGCTGGGCAATCTCACGCTGTTCGATGACAGCAGTTTCGGTCACTTCGATCTCGAACCGGCCCGGCTCGAGCCCGCTGCGCTCAAGCGCGTCCAGCACCAGCGATTCCAGATCGGCGGCACGGAAATCGCGGGCCGAAACGTTGACGGCCACGCTGATGTCGCCGGGCCAGAGCGTGCACTGCCTTGCCGCCTGATCGATGACCCAGGCGGTGATATCGGAAATCAGGCCCATTTCTTCAGCCAGCGGAATGAAGGTGGCCGGTGGAATGGCGCCAAGGCTGGGGTGATCCCAGCGGGCCAGGGCCTCGCAGCTGACCACCTTGCGGGTGGCGATGTCGACAAGGGGCTGGAACGCCAGCGTCAGCTTGCCCTGCTGCACGGCGGTGGCCAGGTCGGCCTTGAGGCGCTGGCGATAGTGATAATCGATGTCCATCTGGCCATGGAAGGTCTGCACCTTGGCCTTGCCCTCGGCCTTGGCGGCATAGAGGGCCAGGTCGGCCTTGGTCATGAGGTCATCGAGCTTGTCATCGGGTGCGGTGCTGGTGACCAGGCCGATACTGACATTGACCGACAGCGTCAGGCCATTGAAGAAGAAGGGCTGGTTGAAGCCCGCCAGAATGGTGCGCGCCTGAGCCAGGGCCGTGGCCTGATCGGGCATGCTCGGGCAGTAAATGGTGAACTCGTCGCCGCCCAGGCGGGCAAGCATGGCATCGTCGGCGGTCAGATCGCGCAGGCGCCGGGCGACCTGAGCCAGCAAATTATCGCCCACGACATGGCCAAAGGTGTCGTTGACGTGCTTGAAGTCGTCGATATCGACCAGCATCAGGGCGATGGTGCGGATGATGTCGGGGCTGGCGCGGCGGGTGGCCAGATCGGCATCGCTTATTTCACCGAAATGGCTGCGATTGGGCAGACCGGTCAGCGTGTCGTGGCGGGCCAGGAAATTGATGCGTTCCTCGGCAGCAATGCGTTCACTGATATCCTCGAACAACATGACGACGCGCTCATTGCGGGCGCTGACGGTGATCTCATAATAGTAGCCCGGCGGCAGATGCAGCAGCACCTTGCCCGAGGCCTTGCTGGCCACCATCTCGTTGAGCTGGACGATGGCATGGCGCGACAGCGGGGCGGCCTTGATCAGCTCGGCAACGACGGTGTCAAAGCGGTGATTGACCATATCGGTGAGGCCAAGCAGGTTGAACTGTCGCACGGCGCGCTTGTTGATCACCGAGATGCGGCCCTGCTCGTCGAGCATGCACAGGCCATGTTCGAGGGTGCTGATGGCCATATCGAGCTCGCTGGCGAGGCGGGAGGCGTCGACACGCCCATGCACGGCGCTGAGCAGGATGGAGCGGATATCGCCAGCCAGCTTGCGGAAGCTCATCAGCATCATGACCAGCAGGGCTGCCAGGACAAGATGATAGATATCGCCATGGGCAATATAGCCCAGCGAGAGCGGCGCGATGACGGCAAGCATCTGGATGGTGACCAGGCGATCAAGCCCAAAATTGCGGGCGCAAATGCCCACCATCACGGCAATGGAAATCGATGCACTGGCCAGGGCAGCAAAGGGATCCTGCACGATGGCCATCGAGACATAGCACCAGATGCCATAGACGGCCGCCAGTACGCCACCGGTGACGACGGCGCGGTTTTCCCAATGTTCGGCAGCAGCGGCGTCCTCGTTGCCAATGCCGGCGCGCCAGAAGCTGCGCATGTCATAGTAACGGATCAGGCCGATGACGACGAAGGCAATCGTCACAGCATAAAGCATCGGCGACTGCGCTTTGTAGGCAGACATGGCGCCAATGATCGCGCTGGCGATAGCGCCAGCCAGCATAGCGCGGCGATCGCCATATACCGACCGCATGATCGACACATAGTCGAGGGCCGGCATGGTCTTCCGGGCCGAGGTGAACACACACTGCTCCATGTTGGGCGACCAATAAGAGCGCGCGATGAATTAATATGTTGTTGCCAGACCACGAAGTGCGCACGGGCCCTGCGTATTTCTACCGATTAGTATGAACAGATTCTTATAGAGCGCCGCTCAGCCTATTGAGATGCCGCCCAGCGATGCTGGAGCAGTGCGACCGCCTGGGCCGGCGACATGTCTGGCTCGGCCCAGAATTGGTTGGCGATCTGCTGGATGGTCACAAGCCAGGCCGTGGGCGTTTTGAGCATGGGTGTCTCAACTGCAAAGCCGGGACGATCAAGCGCGTCGACCGTCAGGCGCGAGCAGGCATCAAGCATGGTCCAGGCGTCACGCCGAACCGGTGTGGACCCCATGGAATGGGCGAAGCGGATCTGAACGTCGCGGTCGGTCACATCCTGGGCAAAGGCGCGGCTGGCGGCCTCGCTATCGGGC
>JAHJOS010000343.1 GCA_018820005.1 Alphaproteobacteria bacterium
CATGGAAGTGACAACCGCCGAGAAAATCAGGGTCGCCGCTCAGTTGCGAGCCGCCATGGAAATTTCGTTTGCTCACTGGTCGAACGTTCCAAATTTCACGTTTGAAGCCGAGTTCGACCGATGGATTGAGACCGTTGCGGCCACGGACAGCCGTCGCGACTTCTCACTCGCCACCACAAAGTTCATGGCCGGTTTGCGGAACGGTCACACGGCATTTGATGATCGATGGCTGTGGCGCACCGCGGGGCAGCCAACGGGGTTTACGCTCAGGAAACTGCAAAACACTTGGGTAGTGACCCGCTCCGCCGTTCCCGATCTTTTGCCTGGGGACTGTCCAGCCGCCATTGCGGGCGAGGCCATTTCGATCTGGGCGGACCGCATATCGCCCTACGTATCCGCGTCAACCGATTGGTCGAGATCAGAAGCGATCTTCTCGCGCTATTACCTTCTCCCGAGCACGTTCGAACTCGAACTTGAGGGTGGTCGTCGCCTGTGGATAGAGCGCGGCAAATGGCCCCTTGAGCGGACTATGAGCCCATGCTTGGTCCTTGACCCCATACCCATCCTGCGCATTCCCAGCTTTGCAGTGCCGGCTTACGAAGATGAGGCCATCAAAATGGTGTCGAAGGTCTCCGACCGGTCAGCGCTCATTATCGACCTGAGAGGCAACGGCGGCGGCGACACCCCAACGCGGCTCCTCGCTTCCCTGATGGACCGCTCTTACACCAGCTGGGCAGAAGAAACGCCGTCGCATTCGGGATTACACTATGCCTTTGGCGAACGACCCGACCCGATCCACTATGCCGCGAGGGTCACGGAGCCTTTGAGCACTGCATTTCGTGGCAATATCGCGATTTTGGCGGACGCATCCACAGGGTCTGCCGCAGAGGACTTTCTGGCGCCCTTCAAGCACAATGGCCGTGCCATCATCGTCGGACGGACAACGTCAGGGTCGAGTGGACAGCCGTTTGTCAGAGACTTCGGCAACGACATGTCGTTGAGAGTCGGAAGCAAACGCGAAATGTTCCCTGACGGCAGCCAGTTTGAGGGCGTCGGGATCGCGCCCGACGTGTGTGTAGAATTGACACCGGATGACATTCGCCGCGGCGTCGATCAGGATCATCTCCGAGCCATAGAGTTGCTGTCTGCTCGATCTCTGTGACCAGCTCCTAGCACGGTCATGGCAGAAATTGGGTGGTATGCCGACAGTCTGCTTCTGGGACCGTCAGCCAGAAAAGCAGACATCCGGCGATTGACGAATTCGGGGCCGATAGGGGCGCTGATCTTCGTCAGTGCCGTGGGCATGGGCCCATTTGCCGGCGCCCTGGCCATTGCCGTCTCCGACGTCATGGTGTTCTCTAAGCTCTTCGCCGAGGCCATCGAGAACGTCGAGCGCAAGCAGATCGAGGGCGTCCGCTCAGCCGGCGCCGGCGACGTCCAGACCCTGCCGCTGGCCGTGTTTCCCCAGGTCTTCCCGATCATGCTCAGCCATCTGCTCTACTTCTTTGAGCGCAATGTGCGCTCTGCCACGATCCTTGGCATTGTCGGCACCGGCGGCATCGGTCTGCAGCTATCGGACCGTATCCGCATCGGCAACTGGGACCAGGCCGCGTTCATCATCCTGATGATCCTGGTAGCGGTCGCGGTGATCGACAATCTCTCCCTCCGCATCCGCCTCAAACTGATTGGCACCGCGTCTGAGGAGCGATAGCGGCGAGCCACGGTGCCCGGCTGCCTGAGATCTGACCTCGCCACACGGTGAGGTCCTTTATGCTTTGAGTGTCCGCAGGCGCGGCATCCAAAGCCACAGGACGATGGCGAACATCACCACAACAGAGGCCATCATCCCCATGGCCAGGCGCGGGCCGGCGGCGGCGGACAGCAGTGCCATCGCCGCGGTCCCCAGGGGCACGAGCCCTCGGGTCATGAACAGGGAGGACAGGACGCGACCGCGATAGGCATCGTCCACAGCTAGCTGCAGAATCGTGTTGTTCGATGAATTGTAGGCGATGTGCATGGCGCCCGCGGCGAATAGTACCGGGATAGCCCAATAGATGCTGGGTGCCGCCGAGAACAGGATCAGGGCCAGGCCGAATGAGCCCATAAACAGCAGCATGGTGGAGCCGCGACGCACATCGCGCTGCAGCCGGCTCGCCAGCAATCCGCCACAAATTGAGCCAGATGCCGCCAGTGCCGTCATGAAGCCGAGGCCGCTCGGCCCGGCATCAAAGACCTGCGCGGAGAACACCGCCAGGAACTGGAGATAGGGCTGGCAAAAGAAGCTGGGCACCAGGGCCACCGCCACCAACATCAGCAACACAGGCTCGTTCCTGAGATAGATAAAGCCGCCAACCAGGCTGGCCAACAGCGATTCCGCTTTGCGCTCGACCTTCTTCTCTGGCAGGTCCAACTGCAAAAGCATGATCATGACGGCGCTGAAGCTGAGCGCGTTTGCAATGAAGCAGGCCGTGATACCCAGGCTGGATATGAGCGCCGCAGAGGCCAGCGGGCCGATGATCTTGGCCATATTGATGGTCATCGAGTTAATCGATACCGCGCTGGCCATCGCCGCACTGCG
>JAHJOS010000041.1 GCA_018820005.1 Alphaproteobacteria bacterium
CCTGCTCGAAGAGCCGCACCGGCAGATCCTCATCCATCGCCAGACCCTGGCCAACGCCATGCGGTTCACCACGACCGAATTGGCCGAGCTCGAGGGCCGCATTGCCAAGGCGCATGAGGCGGCGCTCGATATCGAATTGCGGCTGTTTGCCAGCCTGCGCGGCGCAGTGCTGGGCCAGACCCAAACCCTGCGCACCCTTGCCGATGCACTGGCCGAATTGGACGTGACCGCGGCTCTGGCGCATCTGGCGGCAACGCGCAGCTATACCCGCCCCGAAATCGATAATTCCCTGGCCTTTGAAATCATCGGTGGCCGTCATCCGGTGGTCGAAGACATGGTGATGGCGGCCGGCCAGAGCTTTGTTGCCAATGATGCCGATCTCTCCGGCGACGAAGCCAGCGGCGGCGGTCGGCTCTGGCTGGTGACCGGCCCCAATATGGGCGGTAAATCCACCTTTCTGCGCCAGAATGCACTCATCGCCATCCTGGCGCAGATGGGCAGCTTCGTGCCGGCCAGCAAGGCCCATATCGGCGTGGTTGACCGGGTGTTCTCCCGCGTCGGCGCCAGTGACGACATTGCCCATGGCCGCTCCACCTTCATGGTCGAAATGGTTGAAACCGCAGCCATTCTCAACCGCGCCACGCGACGCTCGCTGGTGGTGCTCGACGAGATCGGCCGTGGCACCGCGACCTTTGACGGCCTCTCGATTGCCTGGGCCGCTGTGGAAGCCCTGCACGACACCACCGGTTGCCGCGCCCTGTTCGCCACCCATTTCCATGAGCTGACCAGCCTGGCGCGGACCCTCGCCCGCGTTTCCAATGTCACTATGAAGGTGCGCGAATGGGAGGGCGAGATGGTGTTCCTGCACGAAGTGGGCCCCGGCGCCGCCGACCGCTCCTATGGCATCCAGGTGGCGCGCCTTGCCGGCCTGCCCGAGTCCGTGCTCGCTCGCGCCCGTCAGGTGCTCACCGTGCTCGAACAGCGCTCCACTGGAACCGCCTCTTCCAGCCAGAAAGCCAGCGTGCTAGACGATCTACCTCTGTTTGCGCACCAACCGCCGCCCAAGCCGGTGCAGAACGACCCCGTATTGACAGCGCTGGACGCGGTTCGCCCGGACGAGATGACCCCAAAGCAAGCGATCGAAGCGCTCTACGAACTAAAGAAAATCCGCGATGACGCTCGCCGAAGCTGACGCTAAACCGCGAAAATCGCTGTTCGTCCTCAAGTCCGCCGAGACCATTGTCGGTGAACTGGACCTTGCGATCGGCGATAATGCGCCCAAATCCAGTGCCGCCCGCGCGGCCGTGCTCGCCCATATCCGCCAGACCCTGACCGAGGCTCGCAAGAGCGCCGAGGCCGAACTGCTTGTCTCGGGCAAGGGCCAGCGCTGCGCGCAGAACCTGAGCAATGCTCAGGACGAGATCATTACGGCGGTGCATATGTTTGCCACCCGCCGCGTCTATCCGGTCGACAATCCCTCCGGCGCTGAAGCCATCGCCCTGTCGGCCGTGGGTGGCTATGGCCGGGGCACACTGGCTCCGGGCAGCGACATTGATCTGCTGTTCATCCTGCCCTACAAGCAGACGCCCTGGGGCGAGCAGGTCACCGAATATATCCTCTATATGCTCTGGGACCTCGGCCAGAAGGTCGGCCACGCCGTGCGCTCGGTGGATGAGTGTATCCGCATGGCCCGCGCCGACATGACGGTGCGTACGGCGACGCTCGAAGCGCGCTTCGTCACCGGTGACAAGACGCTGTTTGGCCAGCTGGTGCAGCGCTTTGAAACCGAGATCATGCCGCGCACCGGGCCCGAGTTCATCGCCGCCAAGATGGGCGAACGCGACGAACGCCACAAGGCCATGGGCAATACCCGCTATGTGGTTGAGCCCAATATCAAGGACGGCAAGGGCGGCCTGCGCGACCTCAATACGCTGTTCTGGATCGGCAAATATTTCTACCAGGTCAAGACCAGCCACGAACTGGTCGGCAAGGGCGTTTTGAGCGCCGCCGAATATCGCTTGTTCTTCCGCGCCGAGGATTTCCTTTGGGCCGTGCGCTGCCATCTCCACTTCGTCACCGGCCGCGCCGAGGAAAAGCTGACCTTTGACGTGCAGCCTGAACTGGCCCAGCGCATGGGCTATGCCCAGCGCGTTGGCATGCTGGGCGTCGAGCGCTTCATGAAGCGTTATTTCCTGGTGGCCAAGGATGTGGGCGACCTCACCCGCATCATCTGCGCGAGTCTCGAATTCAACCACGCCAAGGATATGGATCTGGTGGGGCGCGTGCTGGCACCATTCCGCCCCGGCAAATCCAAGATCCGGGGCGAGACCGATTTCGTGCTCGATACCGGCCGGCTCAATATCGCTGGCCCCGATGTCTTCGAAAACGACCCGGTCAATCTGATCCGCATGTTCCTGGTGGCCGGGCGCGAACAGCTGCTGTTCCATCCCGACGCCATCAAGCACATTTCGCGTTCGTTGCGTCTGATCGACAACAAATTGCGCAACGATCCCAAGGCCAATGAGCACTTCCTGACCATTCTGACGGCACCGCAATCGGTCGAGCGCATCCTGCGCCAGATGAACGAGAGTGGCGTTCTGGGCAAGTTCGTGCCCGAATTCGGCAAGATCGTCGCGCTGATGCAGTTCAACATGTACCACCACTATACGGTGGACGAGCATCTGATCCGCTCGGTGGGCGTGATGGCCGACATCGCCAATGGTGGCCTGCGTGATCAACTCCCGCTGACCCATGAACTGCTGCCCCAGCTCAATGACCCCCGCCTGCTCTATGTGGCGCTCTTCCTGCATGACATCGCCAAGGGCCGTCCCGAGGATCATTCCATTGCCGGCGCGCGTATCGCCAAAAAGCTCTGTCCGCGTTTTGGGCTGTCGGCTGCCGAGACCGATACTGTCGCCTGGCTGATCGAATATCACCTGCTCATGAGCGAGATCGCCCAGGCCCGCGATATCCAGGACCCCGAGACCGCCAAGGCCTTTGCCGATGTGGTGCAGTCACCCCAACGCTTGGCGCTGCTGATGATCCTGACCGCCTGCGATATTCGCGCCGTCGGCCCCGGCGTTTGGACCGGCTGGAAGGGCAGCCTGCTGCGCGCCCTCTATTACGCCACCGAGCCGCTGCTGTCGGGCGGCCATAGCCAGGTGACCCAGTCCGACCGCATCGGCGCCGCGCGTCTGAGCCTGGCGCAGTCGCTCTCGGCCTGGCCGCAGACCGAAATCGACGCCTATCTGGCCCGCCATTATGACCACTATTGGCTGCGCGCCGAACCCGAACTGCAGCTCGAACATGCCCGGATGATCCGTCAGGCCGACCAGGCGGGCGAAGCTTTCGCTGGCTCGATCCGCATCAAGGCCTTCGAGAGCATCACCGAGGTCAGCTTTTATACCCCCGACCACCCGCGCCTGCTTTCCTTGATCGCCGGCGCCTGCACCATGCAGGATGCCTCCATCATCGGGGCGCAGATCTTTTCGACCCGCGACGGGCGCGCCATCGACACCTTCCGCCTGCGCCGGGCCTTTACCAGTGACGAAGACGAAAAGGTCCGTGCCACCCGCATCATCGATACCGTCAAGCAATTGCTGCAGGGCAAGCGCCAGGTGCAGATCGACCAGGGCAAGGACAGCCGCCACAATCGGCGCCTGAAACCCTTCTCGCTGCCCACCCAGGTGTCGGTTTCCAATGCACTCAGTGAAAAGTTCACCGTCATCGAAGTCTCGGGTCTCGATCGCACCGGCCTGTTGCATGCCCTGACCCACGAGATCGCCGATCTCAACCTGACCATTGGTTCAGCTCATATCGGCACCTATGGCGAAAAGGCCGTCGACGTCTTTTACGTCACCGATCTGACGGGCCAGAAGATCATGGCCAAGCCGCGCCAACGCAAGATTCACGATGCGCTCATGGGCGTGTTCCACCCGCGCGCCGACCACAAAGCCAACAATGGCTAGCCCGGACGCTCTC
The DNA here is from genome assembly GCA_018820005.1 of Alphaproteobacteria bacterium. GTDB lineage: Bacteria > Pseudomonadota > Alphaproteobacteria > Rhizobiales > Devosiaceae > Devosia. Next base: position 3,982 of record JAHJOS010000041.1, read on the forward strand.
GGGCATCGGTCTCACCCATGAGCCTCTACCGCAATTTCCTGTCGGTCGGCGGCCTGACCCTGCTGTCGCGCATTGCCGGCTTTGCCCGCGACGCGCTGATGGCTGCGGTCCTCGGCATCGGGCCAGCGGCGGACGCCTTCAACGCCGCCTTCCGCTTTCCCAATCTGTTCCGGCGCCTGTTTGCCGAGGGCGCGTTCAACACCGCCTTCGTGCCTATGTTCTCCACCGCGCTCGAAACCCAGGGCGAGGATCAGGCCAAGCTCCTTGCCAGCCGCATCATGAGCTGGCTGGTGGCGGCCATCCTCGTGGTCACCATTCTGGCCGAAATCTTCATGGAACCCATCATGCGGGTCTTCGTGCCGGGTTTCGCTGATCCGGAAAAATTCGCGCTGACGGTGTTTCTCACCCGCATCATGTTCCCCTATCTGGCCTGCATGTCGCTGATGGCCGCCTATGGCGCGATCCTGAACACGCTTGGGCGCTTCTTCGCCGCCGCCTTTGCGCCGGTGATCCTCAATATCGTCAACATCGCTGCGCTGGTGCCGCTGGCCATTTTTGTGCTCGAGGACAAGGCCGATGCGGCCTTCTGGGTCGCCATTGCCACGATGCTGGGAGGCATTGCCCAGCTGGCGCTGGTCTATTGGGCCGTGCGCCGCTCCGGCTTTGTGCCGCGCCTGACCATTCCCTGGCCCAATGCCGAAGTCCGCCGCTTCTGGCTCCTCGCCATCCCCGCCATCCTCGCTGGCGGCATCACCCAGATCAATATCGTGGTCGGCACCATCATTGCCTCGACGGCCGCTGATGCCATTTCCATTCTGGCCTATGCCGATCGCCTCTATCAATTGCCGCTCGGCATCATTGGCATCGCCATCGGCACGGTGCTGCTGCCCGAGCTCAGCCGTCATCTGAGCGCTGGTCGCAACGCCGAGGCCAAGGCCAGCCAGGACCAGTCCCTGCTGCTGGCCATGCTGTTGTCGATGCCGGCGGCGGCGGCGCTGGCATCGCTCGCCTTGCCAATCGTGCGCGTGCTGTTCGAGCGTGGCGCCTTCGATGCCAATGCCACCGTCCATGTTGCTGAAGCGCTGGTGGGCTATGCTTGGGGCCTGCCCGCCTTTGTGCTGATCCGGGTGCTGCAGCCAGGCTTCTTCTCGCGCAAGGACACCATCACGCCAACCGTCTTTGCCGGCATTTCGGTTGTCGCCAATATCGGCCTGTCGTTGCTGCTCTTTCCGAGCCTGCAGCATGTCGGCATTGCCTTGGCCACCACGCTCTCGTCCTGGCTCAATGCGACCATGCTGGCGATCTTTCTGGCCCGGCGGGGCTATTTCGACCTGCCCGCTGCATCACTGCGGCGGCATCTGCTGACCATTGCCAGCAGCCTCGTCATGGCTGGCGTTCTCTACCTCATGGCCCTGCGGGCAACGGCGATCTTTGCGTCGGGCGCCTCCTTTCTCATCCAGGCCGGCGCCCTGTTTGCCATCTGCGTGTTCGGCACCATTGTCTATTTCACTCTGGTCCATATTTCCGGCGCCCAGCCACTGGGCATGCTCTGGCGCCGGCTGCGCCGCCGCAGCTGACTTGCGTCCGCCCCGCTCGCGGGTGTAATTCGGCAGGCCGCTAAACCTGATGGGTATTTCTTTTATGGCTTTTACTCCCCGCGTCTTTTCGGGCATCAAGCCCTCGGGCGATCTGCATCTGGGCAATTACCTGGGCGCCATTCGGCGCTTCGTGCCCCCTGCAGGAGACGCACGAGACCATCTATTGCGTGGTCGATATGCACGCCATC
>JAHJOS010000344.1 GCA_018820005.1 Alphaproteobacteria bacterium
CCTCGCCGCGCTCAGCAACCGCGTGCTGGAGCTGACGCCCGAGGGTGTCCACACCTATGGCGGCGGCTATACCGAATATGTGCTGAGCACCGGCCAGGAAGCGCCGGGCCTGCGCAGCTAGGAGGCTAGGCGCTTCAAGCTAGACTGCCCAGGACGCGGAAAATCTCAGTCGACACCCTCCCCCTTGTGGGGTCTGCTATTTCGCAGCAGGCGAAATAGCTTGGATCAAGGGTGGGGGTGGATTGGCCAAGATAGCGTGGCTCCCGTCACCCCCTCCCACCCTCCCCCATCAAGGGGGAGGTGCTGGCCGGCGGTTGAGGTGAGATTGTCAGTAGGCGGGCAGGCGGTCGCCAAATCTCCAAGGAGCGCGATTTGCCCCTACCGGCCTGAGCGGAAATCTTGTATGGTAGATGTAACCGGCCGGTTCGGCCTTCTTCCAGCAGCAAGAATTTTCCAGCAGATGACCAAGAAATTCGCCATTGTCGGCACCGACGGACGCCACCAGATGTTCCGCGATGCCGTGGCCATTACCCATGCCGAGAGCGCCGAACTGGTCGCTCTATGCGACGTCAACCAGAGCCGTCTGGCGCTATCGGCGCACAAGGTGCCCGACAAGACGGGCAATGGCATTGCCACCTATCTGGCCGAAGACTTCGACAAGATGCTGAGCGAGCAGGACCCGGACACGGTGATCGTGACGGTGCCGGACTATCTGCACGACGAATATATCGTGCGGGCGCTCAAGGCCGGGCGCAATGTGATGACCGAAAAGCCGATGACCATCGATGTGGCGCGGCTCAAGCGCATTCTCGATGCGCAGCGCGAGAGCGGCAAGACGGTCACGGTGACCTTCAACTATCGCTATTCGCCGGCCCGCACCCAGCTCAAGGACATCCTGATGAGTGGGGTGATCGGGGAAATCACGGCGGTGGACTTCCGCTGGTATCTCGACCGGGTGCATGGTGCCGATTATTTCCGCCGTTGGCACCGCTACAAGGACAAGTCCGGCGGGCTGCTGGTGCACAAGTCGACCCATCACTTCGACCTGCTCAACTGGTGCGTGGCCTCGACGCCCAAGAGCGTTTCGGCCATCGGCAAGCGCGATTTCTATACGCCCGAGATGGCGATCAAGCTGGGGCTTGAAGGCCATGGCGAGCGCTGCCACACCTGCCCGGTGGCAGACAAATGCGCGTTCAAGATGGATCTGGAGGCCGATGAGGCGCTCAAGGAACTCTATCTCGATGCGGAGGAGGATGACGGCTATTGGCGCGACAAATGCGTGTTTGCCGATGACATCACCATCGAGGACACCATGCAGGTGCAGGCGCAATATGCCTCGGGCACCTCGCTGAACTATACGTTGGTGGCCTATTCGCCCTGGGAAGGGCTGGAAGTGAAGTTCCACGGCACCAAGGGCGAGCTGACGCACAAGCATATCGAAGTGCATGGCGTGTTCGCCGGTGGCCATCGCGAGCGCGACGAGACCGAGGCCATGTTCACCGAACTCCATCTCGCCGGCGGCCTGCCGCAGAAGCTCGATGTGTGGACCGGCAAGGGCAGCCACGGCGGGGCCGACCCGATCATGCTGGGTTATCTGTTTGACCCCACCAACATGGAAGCGGACAAATATGGCCGCGCCTCCGATCAGGTTTCTGGCGCCTGGTCGATCCTGACCGGCATCGCCGCCAACCAGTCGATTGCCAGAAACGGCGAGCGCATCTTTGTTGATGCCATGCTCAAGGAGGCCGGCATCACGCTTTAAGGTGCCCGAGCCTGCCCCAGACCAGCCCGGACGCCACAATTCTGTGGATGTCCGGCAATGGGCTAGAGTATTCACCGGCCGATCCGGCCCATGGTTGGTGCGGGGAAACAATGATGGCGACCAAAGCAGTGCTGGAGATCGGCGAAGAGACCATGGCGATGCGCGTGGTCAGTGCATTGCGCGACGAGATCGTCAGCATGGCGCTCAAGCCGGGCGACGTGATCTCGGAGAGCGATATTGCCGGCCGCTATGGTGTGTCGCGCCAGCCGGTGCGCGAAGCCTTCATCCGCCTGGCGCAACAGGGGCTGCTGCTGATCCGACCCAAGCGGGCAACCGTGGTCAAGAAAATCTCGCCCGACGGCGTGCGGCAGAGCCGGTTCATCCGCGAATCCATTGAAGTGGAAATCGTGCGGCGGCTGGCGGCCAATCCGGGCGATGCGGCCAACGTCTTGGACGAGTTGATCGCCGAGCAGGAAATCGCCTCGGGCGCCGGCGACAGCCGCCGCTTCCATACGCTCGATGAGCTCTTCCACCGCACATTGGCCCGGCTGGCGGGCGTGGAATATGCCTGGCAGCTGATCGACGACCACAAGATGCAGCTCGACCGGGTGCGCTATCTGACGCTGGGCGCCTCGTCCTCGCGGGTAGCGATTGGCGAGCACAAGATCCTGGCGGCAGCCGTGGCGGCCGGCGATGTCGCGGCGGCCGAAGCAGCCATGCGGGCCCATCTCGCCCGCGCCGAAGTGCTGCTCAGCCAGACCATTGCCGATCATCCGGACTATTTTGAGTAGCCAAGCCACGGCGATTTCACTTCGCTGCAGCAGCCAAAACGTGAAGGCCGGGCCGGCGTCATCTAGTTGACCGCTCGGATAGAAGTGAGCAGTGTCAGGGTTTTGCCGAGGCCCGCGCATGACCGAGCCCGATCCCAAGCCAGACTGGTCGCTGATCTGGCCACCGCTGCGCGCTATCTATGCGCGGTTTCTGTCCGAAGAGCGCTGGATGCTGGCGGGGGTGGCGCTGGTGGTGCTGCTCAGTGCCGCTCTGGCCGTCACCACGCCCTATGTATTCTCGCGGTTGATCGACCAATTGGCAGCCGGGGATGTCGCCAGTGCAGTGATCATGGGGTTCCTCGGCTATGCGCTGCTGCGGGGGCTGCTGACCGTGACGGGCTATTCGATCAACTATCTCTCGGTGATTGCGGCTGAGAACCTCAATTTCATCGCGGCGACGCAGTTCTTTGCGGTGCTGCTGCGCAAGCCAGGCAGTTTTTTCATCGATCACAATCCGGTGGCCATCCAGACGGCGCGTGGGCAGGGGCAGAATGCGGTCTATGCGCTGCTGCAGCTGGCCATCATCGTGTTCATCCCCGGCATCACGCAGATCGTGCTGGCGCTGGGGCTGGTCGGTGCGGTGATCAATCCGGAACTCATGGTTATCGTCGTGGTCTATGGCAGCTTTTTTATCGGGCTGACCTATCTGGCCAATCG
>JAHJOS010000042.1 GCA_018820005.1 Alphaproteobacteria bacterium
CCGATCTCGCGCAGCACCGCGATCGAGGCGTTGCGCATGATCTGGTATTCCTTGTCGGTCAAGGTCAGCGCGGGGGCAACGGTGATCGAATCGCCGGTGTGGACGCCCATCGGGTCGATGTTTTCGATCGAGCAAATGATGATGCAGTTGTCCGCCTTGTCGCGGACCACTTCCATTTCATATTCCTTCCAGCCGAGGACGGATTCCTCGATGAGGACTTCTGTCGTCGGGGAGGCGTCGAGGCCGGAATTGATGATCTCGTAGAATTCCGAGCGGTTGTAGGCGATGCCGCCGCCGGTGCCGCCCATGGTGAAGGAGGGGCGGATGATGGCGGGCAGGCCGACGACGTCGAGGGCCTGGGCGGCAATGGCCATGGCATGGGCCATGTAGCGCTGCTTGCGGTCGGTCTCGCCGAGGTTCCACTGGTTCTCGAGCTCGTCGAGCGCCGTGTCGAGCTCGGGGCCTGACAGTTTCGACTTCAGCTCGTTGCGGGCGACTTCATGGGTCTTGCGGTCGGCGTCCTTGATCTCGGTCGCATTGGCGAGCATCGACTTCGGCGTTTCGAGCCCGATGCGGGTCATGGCTTCGCGGAACAGGGCGCGGTCTTCGGCCATGTCGATGGCGGCCGGCTTGGCGCCAATCATCTCGACATTGTAGCGATCGAGCACACCCATGCGCTTCAGCGACAGTGCCGTGTTGAGCGCGGTCTGGCCGCCCATGGTCGGGAGCAGCGCGTCCGGGCGTTCCTTGGCAATGATCTTGGCGACGACTTCAGGCGTGATCGGCTCGATGTAGGTCGCGTCGGCGAGGCCCGGATCGGTCATGATGGTGGCGGGGTTCGAGTTGACCAGGATGACCCGGTAGCCCTCTTCCTTCAGTGCCTTCACGGCCTGGGTGCCGGAATAGTCGAATTCGCATGCCTGGCCGATGACAATCGGCCCAGCGCCGATGATGAGGATGGACTTGATGTCTTGGCGCTTTGGCATGGTGCTATCCGTTTCTTGACCTGCGCAGAAAACCGGCCTCGGTGGAAATGTCACCGGCCGGGCGCAGAGAGGTCTTTTCAGGCTAGAAGCGGCTTATAGGGAAATGTTGAGCGAGAAGGAACCCTCAAAGTGAGGCTGGAAGGGGAAAATCTGCTAGCCCATGGGCCCGGTAGTTTTCGTTAAAAGGATCGGATTAGGATCTGGTCATTCCGGATAGGCTGAGGTGTGCAATGGAACGTCAACCAGTACGAAATGCGATGGACGACAAGATGCCATTGCGGGTGCTCGCCTGGGCAATGCTGATTGTACTCGTGACGCTCTTTGTGCTCAATGCGTCGGGATATCAAGGCGCTCAGAGACTTCTGTCAATTGACAAGGACTATGCCAATTATTGGCTGGCATCCAGGCTGATGCTGGAGGGCAAAGTGATAAACCTTTTCCTTGGTCATGATATCTATTTCGCCGAGATGCAGGCCGTTTTCGGGCCCGACTATCCCTGGCGATCCTGGAGCTATCCACCAAGTTACCTGTTGCTCATCTTCCCCCTAGGTCTCATGCCCTATGGGTTGTCCATGCTGGTCTTCTTTGCCTTTACCCTAGCATTTTACTTTCACGCCATCTCCCTGTTGGTCCAGCGTGTTTCGCCACTCGCTGTCGTCTTGTTAGTACCCTTTATCCTTGGGAACATTCTTTATGGACAAAATGGCTTCATGACAGGTGCCCTGATCCTTTACGGACTAGGGCTGAGAGATCGTCACCCGATCCTTGCAGGTCTCGCCATTGGCCTTTTGACCGTGAAGCCACAGCTTGGCCTGCTGTTCCCTCTGTTGCTTCTTTACGAGAGGCGGTGGCTGGTCCTCGCCACGGCCGCTGCGACGACCATCGCATTGCTGCTGATGTCCGCTCTATTGTTTGGATTGGAAAGCTGGATTGACTTTTTCCAGCATACAGTGCCGCATCAAAGTCTGGTCATGCAGGCGCTGATCGGCACATTCCTTGATCTGCTGGCTTCTGCCTATGGTCAGGCGCGTCTTGTCGGCCTGCCGTTCAACGAAGCCATCATTTGGCATGGCGCGTTTGCCGTTCTGGTTTTCGGCTTATGGCTCTGGAGCCTGCCGAGGGTCAAGGATCCGCTGGGCCGCGCCTATTGTTTCGCAGCAGCAGGAATTCTGGTTACGCCCTATAGTCTCGCCTATGATCTTGGTGCGACCAGTGCGCTTGCGGCGCTTGTGGCGTCTCGCATCAGCGCCCATGGAGCCCCGGCCAATCTCAAGAGACTGGTTTTCGGGTTGGTGGCCACCCTTCCATTGCTGCAGCTATCAATTGTTTTGGCAACAGGCATTTCAATCAGCTTCATCCTGCTCTTCCTGGGAATGCTGATTGTTGTCGCAGCGGGTGCAGCCCATCGCGGCCAGCTGCCGGTGTCACATTAGCTTTGCGGGGCGGGTTTATTGCAGTTTTCCTCGTAATTGAGAGACACCCCGTGACCGCTGATGATCTGCCTGCCTATCTGAAGATCTGTGCCCGCGCATTCAATCCCGATCCACCGTCCCATTTGGGGACCCGCTACAATGATGTCGGCTTGTTTCTTCCTGAACCCGGCAACACTGTGGTCTGCCATCTCGTCGAGACCTCTGAGAGTGCCTCGGCCATCCACGCCGCCCGCGCCCGTTTCCAGGCCATGCCCGGCGCCGACAAACTCGCGTTCACAGCTGTCTCCAGCCTGCACATGACCCTCTTCCAGGGGATCATCGAGACCCGGCGAGCCTTGCCGTACTGGCCGGTGGATGTTTCGCTCGAGGCACCGGTCGACGACATGACGGCGATCTTCATGGATCGGCTGGCACGATTTGCGCCGGGCGAAGCCTTCGCCATCGAGGTCACGCATGCGACGCCGAACGGATTGATGCTGGACGGAGTGACGGCGCGGGACCGGCAAGTCCTCAAGGATTGGCGCCGCCGGCTCGCAGACTTGCTCGGCTATCGGCATCCGGACCATGATGCCTATGTCTTTCACATGACCTTCGCCTACATGGTCGAACGTTTCGACGATGACACCATGGCTGCATGGCTGCCTTTTCTGGAAGATGTCGTCGAGGATATCCGCCAGCGTTCACCAATCATCCGACTGCGGGCGCCGGCTTTCTGCGCCTTCGATGACATGAACCATTTCGAGGAGCTAATCTCCTTCGAGCCTCGGTGA
>JAHJOS010000345.1 GCA_018820005.1 Alphaproteobacteria bacterium
CGCCATTGGTGCCCTCGTAAATCCGCGTTACCCGGGCGTCGCGCCAGATCTGTTCCATGCCCAGTTCGGGCAGATAGCCATAGCCGCCGAGCACCTGAATACCCAGATCGGCCACACGGCTGGCGGTCTCGGTGCAATAGACCTTGCACACCGGCGTCAAAAACGCCGCCAGATCGGCATCCTCGATAACGCTGGCGGCGCGGTAGGCCATGGCGCGGGTGCCCAGCGTCATCAGGTCCATCTCCATGAGCATGCGCGCGACGTCGCCATGCTGATCGATTGTGCGCCCGCCCTGGCGGCGTTGGCCGGCATAGTCGACAGCCCGGCGATGCGCCTGCGCCGCGTGGGCCACGCCCTGCACGGCCACGTCGAGCCGGGCGTGATCCATCATCACGAACATGGCCCGCAACCCATCGCCGGGCTGGCCCAGCAGATGCGCCTGCGCGCCTTCGAAACGCAGCTGGCAGGTTGGCGAGGCGTGCAGGCCGAGTTTTTCCTCAATCCGCAGCAGCCTGATGGCATTGGGCGCGCCGTCCGGAAGGCGCAACGGGCAGGCAAACAGCGACAGGCCGCGGACGCCCTCGGCGGCAGTCCCTGTCCCTGCCAGCACCAGATGCACGATGTCAGCGCTCATGTCCTGGTCGCCGCCGGAAACGAAAATCTTCTCCCCCGTCACCTGCCAGCCGGTTGCGGTTTGCCGGGCGCTGGTGCGAATCGCCCCCAGATCGGAGCCCGCATCAGGCTCGCTCAGGCACATGGTCGCCAGTGCAGTACCCGCGGCAAAGCCGGGCAGCAGGTCCGCCTGTTGTTCCGGGCTGCCAAATCGCTCGATCACCCGCGCTGCGCCGGGCACAAGGGATACCAGCATCTGAAAGGCATGATTGGCGCCACTCAGCAATTCGGTGCCCGCGGCCACCAGCGGGGCCGGCGCGCCGATGCCGCCCATCGCTGCCGAAAGCGGCAGCAGATGCCAGCCCAGTTCCACGTAGCGGCTGTAGAGTGCGGGCAAGTCTGCCGGCAGCCGCACGCGTCCCGCCTGCAGCCGGCACCCCGCGCGATCGCCCGGCGCATTGGTGGGCGCAACTTCGGCATCGATGAAATCGCCATAGGCGCGCAGCACGGCTGCGCTGGCCGCGCCGTCAAAGCCATCGGCGGCGGTGTCATTGTCCGCCATGGCGGCGAGGGTGAAAACAATGTCGGCAAATTGGTCGGACATGTGCTGGCGTCACCGATTGTTATATAGTAGAACATTTCATAGATTGGTCGCGCCGTCAAAACAGGGCGGCCGCTACAGGGATGAGAGGGAGGGTACGATGAGCGAGCAGGAATCGGTGTTGTCGATCACACGCGATGGCGCCGTTGCCCATCTGGAGTTCAACCGACCAGCCAAGCGCAATGCCGTCAACGACGCCACCATCGCCGCCCTCAAGGCGTTCTTCAGCGATATTCCCGAAGATGTCCGCGTCGTGGTGCTGTCGGGCAAGGGCGGGCATTTCTCGGCCGGGCTTGATCTGAGTGAACAGGTGCGCCGCGAGCCGCAGGCGGTAATGCGTCATTCGCGCAACTGGCACGCGGTGATGGGCATGGTGCAGTTCAGCGGCGTGCCGGTGGTGGCTGCGCTCAGCGGCGCCGTCATGGGCGGCGGTCTCGAAATTGCCTCGGCCTGCCATGTCCGCGTTGCCGAGCCGGGCACCATGTTCCGCATGCCTGAAGGCCAGCGCGGCATTTTTGTCGGCGGCGGCGCCACGGTGCGCCTGGCTGCCATCATCGGCGCCGATCGCCTCACCGAAATGATGCTGACCGGCCGCACCTATTCGGCCGAGGAGGGGGAACGGCTGGGCCTGGCGCATTACCTGACGCCGGCTGGCGGCGCTGTCGCCAAGGCGATGGAGCTGGCCCGCGGGATCGCGACCAACTCGTCCACCATCAATTACCTGATCGTCCAGACCATCTCGCGCATCTCGCATATGCCCGCAGAAGATGGGCTTTACGCCGAAAGCCTTGCCGCCGCGCTGAGCCAGACCGGCCCGGACGCCGAAGAGGGCCTCAATGCCTTTCTCGAGAAACGCAAACCCAACTTCGCCTGATGCAATGGCCGACACATAATCTAACGGTTATGAAAGACATGCAGAAATTCGCTTTCCGCCACTGAGGATGGCGGCAATCATCGGCGCTGGGAGGAGCCTTTGACCATGACGACAACAGCGATTGCCCGCCTGGTGACAGGCCTCGCCAAAATTCTGGCGCTCGCCGGCGGCGTGGCGCTGATCGGCATTGTCGTGCTGATCTGCGTCAGCGTCATCGGCCGCGCCCTGATCTGGGCCGGCCTTGGCGCGGTGACAGGCGATTATGAGCTGGTCGAGGCCGCGGTCGGCTTTGCCGTCTTCGCCTTCCTGCCCTGGACGCATCTGACGCGGGGCCATGCCGTGGTCTCCATTTTCACCGACATGCTGAGCCCGGCCATCAATGCCTGGATCATGGTGGTCTGCGACGTGCTGATGCTTGTCGTCGCCATCTTCATCGCCTGGCGGCAGGCCCTGGGCGCCATGGATAAATATGCCTATGGCGAAACCACGCTGCTGCTGCGCATGCCGCTGTGGTGGTCCTATACCGCCGGGCTGATCGGCGCGGTGACTCTGATCATCGTGGCCGCCTACATGCTGGCCGTCAGCCTGTCCGATGCCGTGGCCGGACGCGCGCCGGCAGCTACTCAGGGAGCGGTGCATTGAGCAACGTCGAACTCGGGATCTGGTCGTTTCCGATCATCCTGCTGCTGATCTTTATCCGTATTCCCATCGGGCTGGCCATGCTGGTGGTCGGCATTACCGGCTCATGGCTGGTCACAGGCTCGATCAATCCGATGATGGCGCAGTTCAAGAGCCTGACCCAGAGCACCTTTGCCAGCTATTCGCTGTCGGTGGTGCCGCTGTTCCTGCTCATGGGCCAGTTTGCCACGCTGGGCGGCATGTCGGCGGCGCTGTTCAAGGCCGCGGCTGATTGGCTGGGCCATCGCAGGGGTGGCGTCGCCATGGCGGCTATCGGCGCCTGTGCCGGCTTCGGCGCCATCTGCGGCTCCTCGCTGGCCACCGCCGCCACCATGGGCCAGGTCGCTTTGCCC
>JAHJOS010000346.1 GCA_018820005.1 Alphaproteobacteria bacterium
CCGACCAGCGCCACGCCCAGCGCGCTGCCCACCTGCTGGAAGGCCTGCAAGGCGCCCGAGGCCGAGCCGGCGTCCTTGCCGGGCACGCCCTGCAGGATGGTCTGGAACAGCGCCGACACGGTCAGCCCCATGCCGAGGCCGGCAATCAACAGCGCCGGCAGGAACTGCCAGTGGTCGATGGCATCGCCGACATTGACAATGGTCAAGCGCAGCCAGGCCATGCCGACGGCCAGCATCAGCGTGCCGGTGGCGACGCGCAGCGGCAGCATGCGGTTGCCGAGGCGGCCGTTGACCAGCGAGATGATGAACACCCCGAGCGGGAATGGTACCGTGGTCAACCCCGATTCCAGCGGCGTCAGGCCGAAGCCGGACTGGAAGAAGATGGCGAGGATCATGAAGAGCCCTGGCACGCCGGAGAAAAAGATCACCGTCATGGCCGTGCCGACGACGAAGTTGCGGCTGCGGAACATCGGCACCGGGATCAGTTCGGTCTTGCCCTGGCGATCGCGCCGCTTCTCCCAGAAATAGAAGGCGACCAGCCCGAGCAGACCGAAGCCGATCAGCCCGAAGGCCCAGAGCGGCCAGCCATAGACGCGGCCCTCGACCAGCGGAAAGATGATGGCGACGATGGAGACGCCGAACAGGGCGATGCCGACAAAGTCGTTGGTAAGGCCCGGATGCGGTGTGATCTTTGGCACCAGCCGCCAGGCCATGACGATGGCAAGCACGCCCAACGGAATATTGACGAGGAAGATCGGGCGCCAGTCGAGGCCCCAGAGATCGGCGGAAATCAGCAGGCCGCCGACGATCGGACCGGCGACCGAGGCCATGCCGGCGGTCAGGCCGAAAAACGAGAAGGCCATGCCGCGTTCCCGGGGCGGAAAGATCACGGTGACGATGGCCAGCACCTGCGGGGTCATCATGGCGCCGCCAATGCCCTGCACGACGCGGGCGCCGATCAGGATCTCGATGGTCGGCGCCAGGCCGCAGAGGGCCGAGCCGACGGTGAACACCGAGACGCCGACGAGGAACATGCCGCGCCGGCCGACAATGTCGCCCAGCCGCCCGAACGGCAGCAGGAACAGCGCAAAGGTCAGCACATAGACGGCGATGACCCATTCGATCTGGCTGGAACTGGCCCCCATATCGGCCTGCATCGAGGGCAGCGCCACGTTGACGATGGTGACGTCGATCAGGTTCATGAACAGGGCGAGCAGCAGGATGATCAGGGCCACCCAGCGGCGCGGATCGGGCTCGGCTGCCGACGGATCAAAAGGCTTGTTATTCATCTTGGTATTCCTTGGAAGTCCGGTCGGGATTGCGGATGGCGCGCAGCAGTTCGGCGCGCAGCCGTTCGAAATTCTGCGGTGTGGCATTGGGCGATTTGGAAAAGCCCATCATGGCGCCCACCAGCATCTGGGCAGCCGGCGCCGGATCGAGATCGGCGCGAAACTCGCCGGCATCGCGTCCGGCCTCGAGAATATCGGCGACGATCTGCTTCCACTTGCCCATCATCGGCCCCATGGCAGCCGCAATGCTGGCATCGCGCCGGGCCTTCTCGAGCAGTTCGGTCATCACGCTGATGAGCACATGCTTGTCGCCCAGCAGTTCGGCATAGTCGTCGAATTCGAGTTCGAGCAGCTGCGTCGGCGTCAGCCCGTCACGCACATGGGCCCGCGACTGTTCGGCAAAGGCGATGCGCAGCGACTCGGCCACCAGCGCGATCAGCGCCTCCTTGCTCGGCACATGATAGTGCAGCGTCGCAATATTGATGCCGACCCGCTCGGCGATGTCGCGCGTGCGCAGCCCCTCGAACCCCTTCTCGGCAATCAGGTCACGCGCCGCCAGCGCAATGGCAGCGCGCCGATCCTCGCCGGATTCACGGCGCGCAGACAGGGCCAGGGGGGTGGGGGCATTCATGGATAGCGACTCCGGAGGCGGAGCCTATAGCGCGACCCGATGTCTCAATCAAGTGATTGATTGCTTGCAGAGGTGCTGAAGGGCGGCGATCGCTGCCTGATGGCACCGCAACCGCCAGGCCGGAGCATGCGGTGGCG
>JAHJOS010000347.1 GCA_018820005.1 Alphaproteobacteria bacterium
CCAGCCAGGCTGGCGTGAAGGTCGACCTGATCGTGCGCGGCATCTGCTGCCTGCGGCCGGGCATTCCGGGCTTCTCGGATAATATCCGGGTCAAGTCGGTGGTCGGGCGCTTCCTCGAACACAGCCGCATCTATTGCTTCGGCAATGGCGAAACGATGCCGAACCGCCGTGCCAAGGTCTATATTTCCTCTGCCGATCTGATGGGCCGCAACCTTGATGGCCGGGTCGAGGTCATGGTGCCCATCCTCAACAACACCGTGCATAAGCAGATCCTGGATCGGATTCTGGTTGCCTATCTGCGCGACAACCAGCAGAGCTGGGAAGTGCTGCCCGATGGCAGCTCGCACCGTATCCGTGCCGCCGAGGGGGACGAACCCTTCAATGCGCATGACTACTTCATGACCAATCCCTCGCTGTCCGGCCGTGGCAGCGCCGGGCTGGTCGAAGCGGACGAGGACTAGGGTTGAACAAATTCTGGGGTGTTGACGCCGATCCGACGGCACAGGGCCGCATCAAGGGCGCCAAGCCCGTGGCCGTGCTGGATATCGGCTCAAACTCGGTGCGCCTGGTGGTCTATGAGCGCCATGCGCGCGCCCTGACGCCGCTCTACAACGAAAAATCATCCTGCGCGCTCGGGCGTGGCGTTGGCCAGACGGGGCGCCTGGCTGATGCCAATGTTGCCCAGGCGCTTGATGCCATCAAGCGCTTCGCGCTGGTGTGCCGCTTGATGCGCGTGGGCAAGGTCTTCGTGCTGGCCACCTCGGCTGTGCGCGACGCGGCCAATCGCGAGGAGTTCGTTGCTGCCGTGGAAGCCGTCATGGGCAGTCCCGTTCAGGTGCTCAGCGGCGAGCAGGAGGCCCATTTTGCGGCGCTTGGCGCCGTTGCAGGCATCCTGGGCTTTACCGGCGTCGTGGGTGATTTGGGTGGGGGCAGCCTCGAGCTCTCCCGCACCAGCAAAGGCACCGATACCGATGGCCAGTCCTTCGAGCTGGGCGTTATCCGCCTGCAGGATGACAGCAATGGTTCTGCGGTCCGTGCTGCGGAAATCGTGCGGGGTCGGCTTGTCGAAACGGCCCTCAAAGATATCGAGCCGGGCGCTTCCTTTGCGGCGATTGGCGGCACCTGGCGATCCCTCGCCAAGCTGCACCAGATCCTGCGCAAATATCCGCTGCACATGGTGCAGCACTATGTCGTGCCGGCGGCCGATATGATCGCTTTCTGCGAGGACATTGTCGCGGCTGGTGCGGGAAAATCCTATCCGGGCGCCGGCAATGTCAGTTCATCGCGCCGCGAGCTGGTGCCCTTTGGCGCCGCCGTGATGGCCGAGGTTCTCAAGGTCGGGCGCTTCAAGGACGTGGTCTTTTCGGCGCTGGGCGTGCGTGAAGGCTTCCTCTATGGCATGCTTGATGCCCGTGAGCAGGCGATCGATCCGCTGATCCAGGGTGCCGAGGAGCTTTCGGTACTGCGTTCGCGCTCTCCGGCTCACGCCAGTGACCTCATTGGCTTTACCAGCCAGTTCCTGAGCGCTGCCGGCGTGGTTGAAACCTCAGAGCAAACGCGGCTGCGTACCGTCGCCTGCCTGCTCTCCGATATCGGCTGGCGGGCCCATCCCGATTATCGCGGCGCCCAAAGCGTTGATTCCATCGCCTATGGCTCTCTGAGTGGCATCGATCATCCGGCCCGCACGTTTCTGGCGCAGGTCATGGCCATTCGCTATGACGGGCTCAAGAGCAAAACCGCCGCCGCGCTGGTGGATCTGGGCACGGACCAGCTGACGGCCCGCGCGCGCCTCCTGGGTGCCCTGTTCCGCGTCGCCTATCCCATGACGGCGGCGATGCCGGGCATTCTGCCGCGCATCCGCTTTGAGGTCGCCGACACAGAGATCGTGCTGGTGCTGCCAACCGATCTGGCGTTTCTGGATGGCGAACACCTGCAGAACCGCTTCGACGCCTTTGCGGGCGTCGCCGGGTTCAAGTCAGCGCGGGTCCAACTGGCCTAGCCCGCCTATTCGGGTATCGCGGGCTGCTTGATTTCGAACTCGACAATGCCCTTGCGCGTGGCGACCAGGCCAATGCGGCCGTGCTTGATAGCAAGGGCCTTCTCGCCGAACAGCTTGCGACGCCAGCCGTTGAGGGCGGGCACATCGGCATCGTCATCGAGCACCAGCGCGTCGATTTCATCCGATGTCGCCAGAATGCGGGCCGCGACGCCATTCTGTTCGGCGACCGATTTGAGCAGCACGCGGATCAGGTCACCCACGGCGCCCTTGGGCGAAGGACCGCGATAGCGCTCGGGCAGTACGGGCAGCTCGGCCTTGGTCATGGCCTCGACGTCTTTGAGCAGCGCCATGATCTCGGCAGCGGCACTGCTGCGGCCGAAGCCGCGCGGCACGGCGCGGAGCTTTTCGAAGGCATCGGGGGTGAGCGGACGCTGGATGGCCAGTTCGGACAGCACGTCGTCCTTGATGATGCGGCTGCGCGGCTGGTCGGTATCCTGGGCCCGCTGTTCGCGCCAGGCCGCAAGGCGCTTGAGTGCGGCCAGATCGCGCGGGCGGTTGATCTTCATCTTGAGCCGTTCCCAGGCCTGTTCGGGCTGGACGACATAGGTGTCGATATTGCGCAGTATGCCCAGCTCGTCCTCGACCCAATCGCCACGGCGCGTCGCGTCCACCTGCTTGCGCAGCTCGCGATAGATGTCGCGCAGATGGGTCACGTCAGCCACCGCATAGAGGCGCTGCTTTTCCGTCAGTGGCCGCGCCGACCAGTCGGTAAAGCGGCTCGACTTGTCCAGCTCTACCCCGGTGATGGAGCGTACCAGATTGTCATAGGAGACGCTGTCGCCGAAGCCGCAGACGCTGGCGGCGATCTGGGTATCAAAGATATTGGCCGGCACCTTGCCGGTTGCCTTGACGAAGATCTCGATATCCTGCCGGGCGGCGTGGAAAACCTTGACGACATCGGGATTGGCCAGCAGTTCGTAGAACGGGGTCAGATCAAAGCCTGGGACCAGCGGATCGATCAGGACAGCTTCTTCATCGGTCGCCGCCTGGATCAGACAGAGCTTGGGCCAATAGGTGGTTTCGCGCAGGAACTCGGTGTCGACTGTCACAAAGTCAAATTTGGCGGCGCGCTCGCAGAAAGCGGCAAGCACGTCTGTGGAAACAATGAGGTCCATGCGTCTGTCCGTCTCAAAATAGTCAAGATTGTTCCTAGCAGGTGCGGCGGGCCCACTCCAGACCGGATTTCCCTGTATCGATTGTAGGTTAGCGCGCCAGCGCCCAGTTCGGTCGACGGAACGCCGTTCAACTTGACAATCACGGCCTCTCATGCGCTTTTCCGGCCCAATATTCCGGCCTTTTTGCAGAGCTTTTGACATGACCGAACATCGCTACCGCTCGCACACCTGCGGGGCACTGACTGCCAAGGAGGCCGGCCAGACCGTCCGTCTGAGCGGATGGGTCCATCGTATTCGAGATCATGGCGGGCTGCTGTTCATCGATCTGCGCGACCATTACGGGCTCACCCAGGCCGTGGTGGATCCCGATTCGCCCGCTTTCGCTGCGGCTGAACAGCTCCGCTCTGAATGGGTTGTGCGCATCGATGGCGAGGTCAAGCTGCGCGATGCTTCTGCCGTCAATCCAAACCTGCCCACCGGCACGATAGAAGTGTTCATCCGCGAGATCGAGGTGCTCTCTGCGGCCAAGGAACTGCCACTGCCGGTGTTCGGCGATCAGGAATATCCCGAGGACGTGCGGTTGACCTATCGCTTCGTCGATCTGCGCCGCGAAAAGCTGCACGCCAATATCGTCAAGCGCACCAAGATCATTGGTTCTATGCGCCAGCGCATGGGCGAGGCCGGTTTTGCCGAATATTCCACGCCCATCCTGACGGCCTCATCGCCTGAAGGCGCGCGCGACTTCCTGGTGCCCAGCCGCATTCATCCCGGCAAGTTCTTTGCCCTGCCGCAGGCACCCCAGCAGTATAAGCAGCTGCTGATGGTGGCCGGCTTCGACCGCTATTTCCAGATCGCGCCATGCTTCCGTGACGAAGACCCGCGCGCCGATCGCCTGCCGGGCGAATTCTACCAGCTCGACCTCGAAATGAGCTTTGTCACCCAGGAAGACGTCTGGAACACGATGACGCCGATCATCACCGGCATCTTCGAGCAGTTCGCTGACGGCAAGCGCGTCACCAAGGACTGGCCGCGCATTCCCTATGACACTGCAATCCGCACCTACGGTTCGGACAAGCCCGACCTGCGCAACCCCATCGAGATGCAGGCCGTGACCGAGCACTTCGCCGGTTCCGGCTTCAAGGTGTTTGCCAACCAGATCGAAACCGATTCCAAGGTGGAAGTCTGGGCGATTCCGGCCAAGAACAAGGCTGGCGCCGAGCCGATCGGCCGCGCCTTCTGCGATCGCATGAACGCCTGGGCGCAGGGCGAGGGCCAGCCGGGCCTGGGCTATATCTTCTTCAAGGACGGGCAGGGCAGTGGGCCTATCGCCAAGAACATTGGCGAAGAGCGTACCGCAGCGCTCAAGACCCAGCTCGGTCTGTCTGATGGCGATGCCGTGTTCTTCGTCTGTGGTCGCCCCGAGAAGTTCTACAAATTCGCCGGTGAAGCTCGTACCAAGGCGGGCACCGATTTGGGCCTGGTCGATACCGAGCAGTTCGCTCTGTGCTGGATCGTGGACTTCCCGTTCTACGAATGGAGCGAAGAGGAAAAGCGCGTCGACTTTGCGCATAACCCCTTCTCCATGCCGCAAGGTGGCATGGAGGCGCTCAATAGCCAGGATCCGCTGACCATCAAGGCCTATCAGTATGATGCGGTCTGCAATGGCTTCGAAATCGCCTCTGGGTCGATCCGTAACCAGTTGCCCGACACCATGGTCAAGGCCTTCGAGCTGACCGGCAAGAGCCGGGAGGAAGTCGAAGAGCAGTTCGGCGGCCTCTACCGGGCCTTCCAGTATGGTGCGCCGCCGCACGGTGGCGCTGCTTTTGGTGTGGACCGCATTGTAATGCTGCTTTGTGGCGTGGCGAACCTGCGCGAGATCACGGCCTTCCCGATGAACCAGCAGGCCGAAGACCTGCTGATGGGCGCGCCCAGCCAGGCCTCCGCCAAGCAGCTGCGCGAACTCAGCATCCGCCTGAACGTTCAGGACAAGTAGGGCAACTGCCTACCGATTCGATTGAGACGGTCACCCGAAACGGTGGCCGTCTTTTTTTTGGTGCGCCAAACTAGTTTCCAGCAGTTAACTAGCATTAATGATCCGTTAAATGCTGGTTGATACCGATAGGGGCATTGCTGCTCATTCGGATTCGCCAATTGAAGTCCCGATACTCCCATATTCTGATGTTGATCGGCGCCATCCTGGCGTTCGTGCCGATCCTCAGTGTGGATTATCTGTTGGACGCCTATGTGCGTATCCGGGAGAAAAACGAGGCTAATCAATACGTAGCGGCCATTACCTCGCAAATCGATACATCTTCGAACAGCGCGATGGCCGCCTTGCGCACGGTGTTGTCTGATAGCCCGTCGCTGTGCACGCCGACGTTCATTGCCAATGTGCAGGTGGCCATCGAATCCAGTCTCAATTTGAAGCAGGTCCTGGTGGAGAACGCCGACGGCGTTCAATATTGCGACGCATTCGGCCGCACGGTGGCCTATTCGCCGCTTTCGGAAAATCTGTCAGTGCCCGGTCGGACCGAGACGCTGACTGTGGTCAAATTTGGCGACATGGAGATGCCGTCGCTCAAACTGACGCAG
>JAHJOS010000348.1 GCA_018820005.1 Alphaproteobacteria bacterium
AGCCGGCAAGGCCCGCGACGAAGGCAAGGAATATGTCGTCAAGGACGGCGACGTCATGCTGTTCAAGTTTAATACTTAGAGGCGTCCCAAAGGGCAAATCGCGCCAGTGGCGCGATTTGAGCCGAGAAGGCCATGAGAGCTAAGCTCGAATGGCCTAGACGTGCCGCGAACGCGACCTCGCCGGCCCTCAGACAGAGCCGACCGATCAAGGCACCTGTGCAATTCGGTCTTCGCCGATCAGATCCGGATAGCCCGGCTTGGGCATAGGAAAACCATAGCCGTCGCCCGGCTTGCCCCATACCAGCTCACCGGCTGCGTGATAGGGGCTGGAGTAGAGCCGGATCGCGATGGCCTGCATGGCTAAATACACCGCCTGCATGCCGTCGGCTCCTTTCGCGTTGAACTGAAGAGCGCCTTCCGGCCAGCCGATCTCGAATGCGCATTCCCAGTGCCGCGGGTGCTGCTGCGGCTGGTGGATGACGACCGGGACCGGCGTTCGGCGGCCTTGCTGCACAATCGTCAACGTCCGCGTAGCAAAAGTCATCGCACCCTCAATGCGGCCCAGCCGGCATCGCCTGCACCGTACCGCAGGGCCCGCCGTCGTTGTTCACACCGATTTCCTGCCGCACACCGGAAAAGCTCATCGCCTCGTAATAATGGCTCATCTCCACTGTGCTGGCTGGCACATAGTGGAAAATCAGCGAGCGGCGGAAGCGGTCGGTGCTGGAATTGGGCGTCGAGCCGTGGATCACGCTGCCATTGAAAAACAGCACGTCCCCCGCCTTGAGGTCCATCATCTGCGGCTCTAGCCCGGCCGGCGGTTCGACATGCTCGGTGGTGAACGACAGCGCCGGATCGGCCTGTTCGGGGCAGGCAATGTCGAGCCCCGCCGTCTGGGGCACGCACATCATGCCGCCATTGCCGGCATCGGCATCGTCCACCGCAATCCAGGCCGCCATACAGGTGCCTGGCTTCACCCGCAGGTAAAAATTGTCCTGGTGCAGATCCTGCCCGCGCGCGCCGGGCGGCTTGAAATAGAACATCGACTGGCAGGCGAACGGCTCCTCGCCCAGCAGATCGGCGAGGATCGGCTCAAGCCGCGGATCGACCATCAGCCGGCTGGCGAGCCGCCCGACGGCTTTGTCGGGGTGCTTGTGCGGATGCATCATGCGCGGATAGCGGCTCAAGGGATCGGCGCTGCTCGCCGCCCCCGTCGCGGGCACACGCGGCATATCCGACAATCCCGGCACGGGGCCATGGGCTGCCGCCTGCATGAAGCCATCGCGGATTTCGGCGATCTCGGCCGGCGAAAACAGGCCGCGCACGGCAATGAAACCGTCGCGGGCAAAATCGCTGCGCTGCTGGGTAGTAAGGGGCGAGTGTGCCATTTGCCTCTCCATTTGACGATGGCGAGCCTAGTCCCGTCGCGCGGCGACAGCCATGGAACATGCTGACAATCGCCTATAATATCCTGCTATGACCCAACCCAAAGAAGCCCCACATCGCGCCGTTCTGGACCTGCTGACCGGCCATTTTCACGAGACATCGGGCTATCGAGCGCTGCGCATGAACGGGGTCGCCGATTGGCTGCTGACGGCAACGCTCAGTGGCAGTGGTCGCTTTGGGCACGCAGGCGGCGAGCTGATCAGCCAGCCCGGTGATTGGGTGCTGCTGCGCCCCGGCACGCGCCATGACTATGGCGTCGAGGCCACCCAGCAACGCTGGGAACTGCTCTGGGTGCATTTCCAGCCCCGACCCGATTGGCTCGATTGGCTGGCCTGGCCCGCAGTGGCACCGGGCCTGATGCGTCTGCACCTTGAACCCGGCACCCATGCCGAACTCGCCAAGCAATTCGCCGGGGTGCACCATTTGCGCAATGGCGAAGTACCACGCCGCATCGACCGCGCAATGAATGCCCTTGAGGCGCTGCTACTGGCCTGTGACGCCCACAACGGCGCGCAGACCACAAGATCGGGCGAGCCGCGCATCCACCGCGCCATGGACCATATCGATAGGCATCTCGATGCGCGCCTGTCGCTCGACACGGTGGCCGCGGTGGTTGGCCTATCGGCCTCGCGTCTGTCGCATCTGTTCAAGGCCGCCACCGGCCAGACCGTGCAGGCCTATATCGAGGCGCGTCGCCTGCGCCGCGCCGCCGACCTTCTGGGGCGCACCAGCTTTCCCATCCAGCAGATTGCAGCCAGCGCCGGCTTTGACAGCCCCTTTTACTTTGCCCAGCGCTTCAAGCGCTGGACCGGGCTGACGCCCACCGCGTTCCGCCAGCAACAGGAAATCCGCACCGGGGTCGGCGCCGGCCCGCCCGCCTAGCCCTCGATGGTGTCCTTGCGCATCTGGCTGGGCGTCATGCCATAGGCCTTGCGGAAATGTTCGTAGAACTGCGTCTGGCTGACAAAGCCCGACTGAAACGCGACATTGGCGATCGAAAGGCTGCCGTCAAACAGCAGCGAGCGCGCCCGGATTAGCCGCATTCTGATGACGAATTTTTGCACAGAGATGTGCATCACCTTGGTGAAGAGGTTAGTCGCGTAATTGGGATGCAGCCCCACCACATCGGCAATGCTCTCGGCGGTCAGCGGCTCAGTGATGTTTTCGACGATATGGCGCACCATGCGCACCACATAGCGCACCGGCGACCCCGTGCGCGTGCGCGACCCCGCCCCTTCCACCCAGGGCGACAACAGCGTGTCCCAGCCGGTGATGGCAGCCCGGCGAAACATGGTGCCTATTTCGGCGCGCACGATCTCGCTGCGCAGCGCGTTGCCGCTGCGATAGTCCTGGTGCCAACGATCGAGCGTCTCCAGCCCCACGCAATCGGCATTGAGCTGGATCACGCCGCCGCCCATCAGGGTCTCGGTCAACCGGCCCAGTTGTGGCATTTCCAAAAACGCATCCATCGGCAGATAGATATTGAGCTGGCGACCCATGGCCGTGTCAGGACTGAGCCCGATGGTCTGGTGCGGAATGCCGGCCCAGAACGCCACGAGGCGCCCCGAGCCAATGCTGACCGGGCCGCCATCGAACACATAGTCCATGCTGCCCTGCGTCAGCCAGTTGAACTCGATATGTCCATGGGTATGGGCATAGGGCATGATCTGTGGCGCAAACGAGCGAATGCCGAAGCGCCCGAAGGCCTTGCCGGAGGAATAAAAGCTGCGGTCCGGTCGCGGCGTCGGCCGTGGCGCCCGCTCGCGCGGCTTTGAGGTAGGTACCGCAATTTCCAAAGTCATACTTATCCGCGCACTTCTTTGAAACCCGGAACAAGTCTCTATCATTCCGGATTGTTTCAGCCATGGCAAGGGATACCATTTTGGTCTGAGCACGGGAAGAAGTCGGCAGGGAGTGGCCGACACTGGCAATCAATGCCGCCCGCTGCCACGGGAGGTTTTATGAAGAGACACGCAATGGCCCTTGGCGGGGCCGGATTGATGCTGGGCATATCGCTGTTGGCGGTTCAGGCGCAGGACGGCATGGGCAAAGTCCCCGAGCCGCCGGCGTTTGCCGCGCAGAGCGAACCCAATTTCGTCAGCATTTCCGATATTCTGGAATTCAAGGCGCTGCCGGAATATCACGAGCCAGAATGGGTGACCAAGAACTTCGTCGACACAGGCAAGCTTCCGCCTGTCGCCGAACGTCTCCCCAAGGAACCCATGGTCTACAAGACTGCCAACATGCCTGAGGGCGTGGGCGTCTATGGCGACACCATGCGCCATGTTATCGGCGGTCGTCCCGACGGCTGGAACTATGCAGGCGGCGCCCAGCAGGGCTGGGGCGGTATCGACATCGGCATGTATGAATGCCTGACCCGCACCGGTCCGCTGTTCGAGGTCAAGGCCGACGAACTCGCCCCCATGCCCAACCTGGCCAAGAGCTGGGAATGGTCCGAGGACGGCCATGAGCTGACCATGCACCTGATCGAAGGCGCAAAATGGTCTGACGGCATGCCGTTCAACGCCGATGATGTGATGTTCTATTGGGAAGACAACGTTCTCGACACCAATGTCTCGCCCACCGGCGGCGCGACGCCCGAAACCTTTGGCGTTGGCACCACGCTGGTCAAGGTCGACGACTACACCGTCAAGTGGACCTTCAAGGAAGTCCGCCCGACGCAGTATCTGTACCAGATGGCTTATGGCGCGTTCTGCCCCGGCCCGGCACATATGCTCAAGCCGCAGCACCCAAAGTACTCCTCCAATACCTATGAGCAGTACAAAAACGCCTTCCCGCCCGAATACCTGAACTTCCCGGTGATGGGCGCCTGGGTTCCGGTGGAATATCGTCCAGATGACGTGATCGTTCTGCGCCGCAATCCCTACTACTGGAAGGTCGACGAGGCCGGCAACCAGCTGCCCTACCTCAATGAAGTCAGCTATCGCCTGAGCACCTGGAGCGATCGCGACGTGCAGACCGTCGCCGGCACGGCCGACTTCTCCAACCTCGAGCA
This sequence comes from Alphaproteobacteria bacterium, assembly GCA_018820005.1. Taxonomy (GTDB): domain Bacteria; phylum Pseudomonadota; class Alphaproteobacteria; order Rhizobiales; family Devosiaceae; genus Devosia. The sequence goes on from JAHJOS010000348.1 coordinate 4,463, forward strand.
GCCGGAAAACTTCGTGGAATCGCTCAAGCGCTCCGCCGAAGCCGACGCCCCGGCCCGCCTGCAGTTTGGTGCCCGCACCATTGGCTATACGCTTTACCCAAACCTGTCCGGCAACGGCTGGGGCGAACCGAGCGAACTGGGTCAAGCCATCCGCGAACTCAACCGCAACCTCGACTTCCGTAAGGCAGTCAGCATGGCGCTCGACCGCCAGAGCATGGGTGAATCCCTGGTCAAGGGTCCGTTCACCACGCCTTATCCGGGCGGCCTCTATGCGGGCACCAGCTTCTACGACAAGGACTCCACGGCCTACTTCGGCTATTCGCTGGATGACGCCAAGGCTTACCTTGCCAAGGCTGGCCTGTCTGACACCGACGGCAACGGCATTGTGAACTTCCCCGCAGGCACCGCCGGCGGCCAGGACGTTCAGATCACCCTGCTGGTCAATGGCGACTACGGCACGGACAAGAGCCTGGCCGAAGGCGTGCTGACCATGATGGAAAAGCTCGGCATTCGCGTCGTGCTCGACACCATCTCGGGCAATTCGCTGACCGAGATCCAGCAGGGCGGCAAGTTCGACTGGGCCGTGCTGCGCAATGGCGCTGACCTTGTGTCAGTCGTTCAGGGCACGGTTGGCCTGGCCCCAGTTGGTCCGCGCACAGCGTTCTCGCACCGCGTTGGTACCGATGGCACGCTCGACCTGCTGCCGTTCGAACAGGAGATGGTTGATGTCGTCAACAAGTTCATCGCCAGCTCGGACAATGCCGAACGCGCCGATTTGATGAAGCAGTACCAGGCTCTCTATACGCAGAACCTGTATGGCATCGGCCTCACCCAGTACCCGGGTGCGCTGATCATCAACAAGCGCTTCGCCAATATCCCTGCCGGCGCCCCGATCTTCCAGTTCAACTGGGCTGAAGACAATATCATTCGTGAGCGCGTGTTCGTCCCGGCGGACAAGCAGACCACCAATGAGCTGCAGCCCGACACCCTGCCCGCTGCCCCTGGCATCGGCAATGGTCCGGTCAAGAACTAGAACGTCATGACGATCTGGCTGGTGGCGGCCCTCCGCCGCCAGCCTCCCGACCCCGGGCTTTTTCTTGCGGGAGTATTTTGTCCATGCTGCGCTTTCTAATCATGCGGATCCTCGGCGCGATCCCGATCCTGTTCCTGCTCAGCATTGTGACCTTCGCCATCATCCAGGCGCCTCCGGGCGACTATGGCGACTATATCCGCACCATGGCCATCAACCGCACCGGCGCCACCGCTGAACAGGCGCAGCTGCTGGCCGACAATTATCGCGCCGCACACGGCCTCAACGATCCCCTGCCCGTCCAGTATTTCAACTGGCTGACCGGCATCATCACCCGCTTCGATTTCGGCGACTCGCTGTATTTCAACAAGCCCGTCAGCGATGTGGTTGCCGAGCGCCTGCCGCGCACTATCCTGCTGGCCCTGACCTGCCACATCCTGGCCTCGGTCATCGGCATCAGCCTGGGCATCCTGGCCGCCACCCGCCAGTACAGCTGGGTCGACACCATCCTGGGCTTCTTCGCCTTCCTGGGCATGACCATTCCGCGCTTCCTGATGGCCATCGTCATTTTGTACATTCTGGTGTTCCGCCTGGGCGTGCAGGAAATCGGCAGCTTCAATTCCACCTATTGGGGCGGACAACCCTGGGGCTGGGGCCGCTTTGCCGACCTTGTCGCCCATATCTGGCCGGTGGTCTTCGTCGCCACCCTGGGCGGGCTGGCCTATAATATGCGCGTGATGCGCGCCAATCTGCTCGACGTGCTCAACAGCCAATATGTCGAGACCGCCCGCGCCAAGGGCCTGCCCGAAGGCGCTGTGATCATGAAGCACGCCGTGCCCAATGCGCTGCACCCGCTGGTGGCCTATCAGGGCGTGGTGCTGCCCTACATGCTGACCGGCGAAATCGAAGTGGCCATCGTCTTTGGCCTTGCCACCGTCGGCCCCGCCATCGTGGGCTCCATGGGCGTCGGCGACGTGTGGGTCACCGCAACCTTCGTGATGGTGCTGGCCGTGACGCTGATCATCGGCAACATCATTTCCGACGTCCTGCTGGCTCTGCTGGACCCGCGTATCCGCCTGGGCGGGGAGAAAAGCAATTGAACGACACCCGCACCGACCTCAACCCCGGCTCGTCCATCCCCCTACCCAATGATCCCGGCACCGCCGCGCCCACCCCGGCGCAGGAAGCCCATCACGACACCACCGGCGCCATCAACGCGCGCTTTGCCAACAGCAATGGCGGCTATTTCTCGCTGGTCTGGCGCCGCTTCCGCCGCTCGGTCGTGGGCATGATCGGCCTGATCCTGGTCGTTGGTCTGCTGCTGATGGCCGTCTTTGCCGACTTCTTCGCGCCCCAGGATCCCAAGCAGGCCGACATCGGCTTTGCGCCGCCCGACAACATCACCTTCTTCCGCGCCGATGGCAGCTTCTCGCTGATCCCCACCATCTATCCCATCGCCGAAAGCGATGAGCTCGACCCCATCACTTTCCAGCCCCTGGTCGGGCCCGACTATGACAACCCCACCGAGCTGGGCTTTTTCGTCAAGGGCTATGCCTACAAGATCCTCTGGTTCATCCCGTCCGACATTCACCTGTTCGGCACGCTGGACCCCGCCAAGACCTTCCACATCCTGGGCACCGACAAGTTCGGGCGCGACATCCTGGCCCGCGGCATTGTCGGCTCGCGCATTACCCTGACCATCGCCCTGGTCGTGGTGACGCTGACCACCATCATCGGCACGCTGGTGGGCATTACCTCGGGCTATCTCGGCGGCAAGGTGGACGCCTGGGTGCAACGCTTCGTCGAATTCGTGCTGATGTTCCCCCAGCTCCCGCTCTATCTGGCGCTGACCACGCTGATCCCGGCCACGGCCCCGTCCAATGTCTTTATCGCCTTCGTGATCCTGGTGATCGCGGTGCTGGGCTGGGCGCAGCTGAGCCGTGAGGTCCGCTCCAAGACGCTGTCGCTCGCCCGCATCGAATATGTCCGCGCCGCCATCGCCGTGGGCGCCACCGATCGCCGCATCATCACACGGCACATCCTGCCAAACGTCATGAGCCACATCATCGTGGCCGTGACCCTGGCCGTGCCCTCGGTCGTGCTGCTCGAAAGTTTCCTGGGCTTTCTCGGCTTTGCCGTGAAGCCGCCGCTGATCTCCTGGGGCCTGATGCTGCAGGATACCTCGTCCTATTCGGTGATCGGCTCCTATCCATGGATCCTGAGCCCCGTCATCTTCGTGCTGATTACCGTGTTCGCGTTCAACGCCCTTGGCGATGGCCTGCGCGATGCCATTGACCCCTATTGAGGAACCAGGCCATGACCGAGACCAATTCCAAGCCTGTTTCCGACACACGGCACGACCTGGGCAGCCATGGGCGTGAGCTGATCCTGGACGCACGCCACATCGGCGTCGACTTCAAGGTCGAGGGCGGCACCGTCAACGCCGTGCGCGACGTCTCCTTCCAGCTGCACAAGGGTGAAACCATTGCCCTGGTCGGGGAATCCGGGTCCGGCAAGTCCGTCACGGCCCGCACGCTGATGAAGCTCTTGACCAAGCGCGCCACCATTCTGCCCGAGACGCAGATCACGCTGAGTGGCAAGAACATCGTCACCATGAGCGACCGCGACATGCGCAAGCTGCGCGGCAACGATATTGCCATGATCTTTCAGGAGCCCATGAGCTCGCTCAACCCGGTCTATACGATCGGCCAGCAATTGTGCGAGGTGCTGCACCTGCACAACAAGATGAGCCGGGCCGAGGCCATGACCAAGGCCGAGGCGCTGCTCGAGGAAGTGCAGATCCCCGAACCCAAGGCGCGGCTGAACAACTTTCCGCATCAGCTCTCTGGCGGCCAGCGCCAGCGCGTCATGATTGCAATGGCGCTCGCCAACCGCCCCGACGTGCTGATCGCCGATGAACCCACCACCGCCCTCGACGTCACCGTCCAGGCCCAAATCCTCAATCTGATCAACGATCTCAAGAAAAAATACGGCATGGCGGTGATCCTGATCACCCATGACCTGACCGTGGTTCGCCAGTTCAGCGAATATGTCTATGTCATGCAGAACGGCCGGGTGCAGGAGCACAACGCCACCGAGGCGCTGTTCGCCAACCCCACCCATGCCTATACCAAGCATCTGCTGGCATCCGAACCCAAGGGCATCGCCAAGCCGCTTGAAGACGGCGCGCATGACACCGTGCTTGAAGGCAAGCAGGTCAAGGTCAGCTTCACCCTCAAGCGCGGCGGCTTCTTCAAGCCGGACTTTTTCGAACTCAAGGCTGTCGACAATCTCGACATCAAGCTGATGCGCCACGAAACCTTGGGGATCGTGGGTGAATCGGGCTCTGGAAAAACCACCTTCGGCCAGGCCCTGATCCGGCTGATTTCCAACCAGGGTGGCGAGATCTTCTTTGACGGCGAGCGCATCGATACCAAGGACCGCGCCGCCATGCGGCCACTGCGGTCGCGCATGCAGATCGTCTTCCAGGACCCCTTTGCCTCGCTCAATCCGCGCATGTCGATCCGCCAGATCATCGAGGAAGGGCTGATCGTCAACAATATCGGGGTCAACCGCGCCGAGCGCGGCGATCGCGTGCGCCAGGCCCTCAAGGATGCGGGCATGCCCGAGGGCGTGCTCAACCGCTTCCCGCATGAGTTCTCCGGCGGCCAGCGCCAGCGCATCGCCATCGCCCGGGCCATCGCGCTCGAGCCCGAATTCATCCTGCTCGACGAGCCCACCTCGGCGCTCGACCTCAGCGTGCAGGCCCAGATCATCGACCTGCTGCGCAAGCTGCAGGACGAAAAGGGCCTCTCCTACCTCTTCATCAGCCACGACCTCAAAGTCGTCCGCGCCCTCTGTCATCGGGTCATGGTCATGCAGTATGGCAAGATCGTCGAACAGGGGCCGGTGGCCGATGTTCTCACCAATCCTCAAACCGAATATACGGCCCGCCTCGTACGCGCCGCATTCGACATAGCCGCCTAATCGGAGCATCCAATGGCAAACCCCAAGATTACATTCATCGGTGCCGGTTCGGCCGTGTTCATGAAGAACATCGTCGGCGACATCCTGCAGCGCCCGGCCCTGACCGGCGCCACCATCCGCCTGATGGATATTAGCCCCACGCGCCTCGAAGAGAGCGAGATCATTGCCAAAAAGCTGATCGCGACCCTGGGCGTATCAGCCACGGTGGAGACCTATTCCAACCAGCGCCAGGCGCTCGATGGCACCAATTTCGTCGTGGTCTGCTTCCAGATCGGCGGCTATGAGCCGTCGACGGTCATCGATTTCGACGTGCCCAAGAAGTACAATCTGCGCCAGACCATTGCCGACACCCTGGGCGTCGGTGGCATCATGCGCGGCCTGCGCACAGTGCCGCATCTGTGGAGCATCTGCGAGGACATGCTGCAGGTCGCGCCGGACGCGATCATGCTGCAATATGTGAACCCCATGGCCATCAACACCTGGGCCATTTCGGAAAAATATCCCACCATCAAGCAGGTCGGCCTCTGCCACTCCGTGCAGGGCACGGCCATGGAACTGGCCCACGATCTCGACATTCCCTATGACGAGATCCGCTACCGTTCCGCCGGCATCAACCACATGGCGTTCTACCTCAAGTTCGAGCATCGCCAGGCCGACGGCAGCTATCGTGACCTCTATCCCGATTTGCTGCGCGCCTATGCCGAAGGCCGCGCCCCCAAGCCGACCTGGAACCCGCGCTGCCCCAACAAGGTGCGCTATGAAATGCTCACCCGCCTGGGCTATTTCGTCACCGAAAGCTCAGAACATTTTGCTGAGTACACGCCCTATTTCATCAAGGAAGGGCGCGAGGACATCATCGAGAAGTTCGGCATCCCGCTCGATGAATACCCTAAGCGCTGCGTCGAGCAGATCGCCGGCTGGAAGAAGACCTCTGAGGAATACCGCAAGGCTGACCGCATCGAGGTCAAGCAGTCCAAGGAATATGCGTCGTCCATCGTCAACTCGGTCTGGACCGGCGAGCCTTCGGTGATCTACGGCAATCTGCGCAACAATGGCGTCATCACCAGCCTGCCCAATAATGCCGCCGTCGAAGTGCCGTGCCTGGTCGACGACAATGGCCTGCAGCCCACCTATATCGGTGAACTGCCGCCGCAGCTGACCGCGCTGATGCGCACCAACATCAACGTGCAGGAACTGACCGTCCGCGCGCTGATGACAGAAAACCGCGAGCACATCTATCATGCCGCCATGATGGACCCGCACACCGCCGCCGAACTCGATCTCGAGCAGATCTGGAACGTCGTCGACGACCTGCTCGAAGCCCATGGCAGCATGCTGCCCGAATGGGCCCGCGGCCCGCGCAAGCAGCGCCTCGCCTGACACCGACCAGGCAGCCTCCCTCTGCCGAACAGGGTTCCGATGCTCCGGCATCGGGACCCTTTTTTTATTGCCGTGCATCGCGTAGGCGCCGAAGGATCACAAAAGCGCCTGTTGGACTGAAACGAAAAAAGGCGCCCCCGAAGGGGCGCCCTATCCGGGAGGACATCCGGATGGCTTAGTGGTGGCCACCCACCATTTCGCGCAGTTCTTCGACCGAGCGCACCTTCTTGCGGGCAGCGCCTTCCCACTCGATGGTCTTGACAGTCGACTTGGCCATGCGCTCCTTGGCGGCCGGCACGGCGTCGGCATATTGCGGCAGCCACTGGGCTTGGGCCACCACCATTTCGTCGACCATCGCCCAGACTTCGTCAGGGGTGCAGATGGCGCCGACCAGCGGGTCATGCAGCACGGCCAGCTTGAGCGTATCGATATTGCCCGTCATCGCCGCCTCGACCGAGAGGCGCTGCACCGAGACCGACACCGAGCAGGTCGCCGCGCAGGCGGTCGGCAGGGTGATGCCTTCGACCATATTGATGCCGAAGCGGTCCACGAAGCCGGGGCTCTCGATGATGGCGTCATCGGGCAGATTGGTGATAATGCCATTGTTGCGGCGGTTGAAATGGCCGCGATAGGTGCGCCCGGTTTCCATTGCCTCGATGATGTAGCTGGCGTGTTCGGTGGTCCGCTTGTGTTCGCTCAGCGGTTTGTTAGCCTGCTCCTTGAACATCGGGAAATCCGTCTCGAACCAGTTGCGGCGCTCAG
>JAHJOS010000349.1 GCA_018820005.1 Alphaproteobacteria bacterium
GACAGCGACAACGCCAAGGCCACCATCGCAAGCACCAGATAGCGCGCGAGTCTATTGAGAAGGAAGTCGTCCTGAACAAACAGCGGCAGGATCAAGATTGCCATGCAGACCAGGGAATAAACGGTGATCTGAACCAGTGTCTTGGAGGAACGTGCGGTCATAGTGGAATTGGTATTCCTTTTCATGGATCAGGACCTCACGCGAGCAACGAAGAGGCCTTGCGGGCGGAACCGGATCAGTACGACGATGACGAGGAGGACCAACGCCTTGGCAATGGTGTCATTCTGCCAATAAGCTAGGACTCCTGTGAGTTGTCCGAGAATGAACGAACTGGCGACCGTGCCAAAGAGGCTCTGGACGCCGCCCAGCACGACAACGAAAAAGGCGTCCACTACATAGCCGGTGCCCATTTCAGGCGAAACGCTCTTGAGCGGTGCCACCAATGCTCCCGCCAGGCCAGCGAGGCCTGCACCATAGGCGAAGGTGAGCGTACGCACACGGCTGGCATCGATCCCGAACGAACTCGCGATCGCCGGATCCTGGACCACTGCCCGCAACCGCATGCCGCCGGAGGTTCGGTTTAAAAGAAACCATGTGATAGCAAACAGCGCCGCCACGGCGAGGATGATGAAAACACGGTAAGCCGAAACATCGACACCGAGTATAGATATGCTGTTGGCCAACGACGGCGGCATCTCGATATAGCGAAGCTCACCACCCACCGCGAGCCGAATGGCCTGCTGCAGCATGACCCCAATGCCCCAAGTCGCGAGAATGGTATCGAGTGTGCGTTTGTAAAGATGTCGGATCACCCCGATCTCGATCAGCCCGCCGATAAGCGCCACTCCAGCAAAGACGATGATCAGGCTCGGGAAGAGCGTGATGCCAAAAACCTTGTTCAACGCCCAGGCGCCATATGCTCCCAGCATGATAAACTCACCATGGGCCATGTTTATGACGCCCATTGACCCATAAATTATCGAAAGGCCGAGGGCGACGAGCAGAAGGATCGAGCCGATGCTCAATCCCGTGATAAACTGCTGAAGTACGAAATCCATTATCAATTAACCGCGTTTGAACTCGCCGCCGCAGCTTACGCCACGATGATCTGTTGCTGTTCCATACCAACGAACGGTCGCCCGGAGCCGAAACCCCGGGCGTCGTGCCTGACGGTCAGGTTTCCTTCAGCCCGTCTTCGGCGCACATCTGATTGGGATAGGCCGCGTAAGGATTCGGCTTTAACCATTCGGCCGAGTCTTTCAGAACCTCGAACTGGCCGTCCGATTTCGCGACTGCGATCTTTGGCCAGAGATAGGTGTGCAGATTCTCGCGCTCAATGCGCACCTTCCCCTGCGGCGCCAATATCTCCTGATCCTTCACCGCTTCGCGGATGTTTTCAGGAGTGATGTCGCCGGCAGCGCCAATTTTCTCCACTGCCTGCTTGAACAGGTAGACTTGAAAATAGCTCGGCTCGGAGACGAAATGGGTGACCGCATCGGCACCGTATCTCGACCTGTACCCCTCGACGAATTTCTGGTTCTCCTCCGACTGGTGCACCATAAAATAGGGCGCCGAGGTGAAATGGCCGGCCGCCGCATCACCGCCCATTGCCGCAATTTCGACTTCCGATGTTGTCAGGCTGGCCATCGGCATCTTTTCGGGATCAAGACCAGCCGCGCGGTACTGCCGATGCAAGGCCACCACTGAATCGCCCACTACCGTAGAGAAGATAACGTTCGGCTGGGTGCTCTTGATCTTGTTGATGACCGAGGAGAACTCGGAATGGCCGAGCGGCACATATTCCTCGTTCACGACCTCGGCGCCGTATTTTTCAAGCAGCGTCTTGCAGTAATTGTTCTCTTCCTTCGGATAGATATAGTTTGAACCGATGAGGAAGAACTTCTTGCCAAACTTCTCAATCAGCCACGGAATGAACTCGTCCTGCTGCTGGTTCGGCACAGCGCCAGTGTAAATGACGTTCTTGGAACATTCGCGCCCTTCA
>JAHJOS010000350.1 GCA_018820005.1 Alphaproteobacteria bacterium
CCGGCGGCAGCAATTGCCCAAAAATGCCCGAAATACCCGCGATGCGGCCGTTTCCCAGCCAGAGGACGGCCGCCGCCAGTCCAATAAGGCTCCCGCCGATGGCAGCCGGGAGTGGAGTAAACGATTCCATTGAGGACTCTTGTGTTGGTGTTCAGCCATCTTTGTATCATTGCGCGCGAGCGCTATGCCAGCGGGCGCGCAAGTGCTTTTTGCCGCGCAACGCCGCAGGGCATGGAAAACTCTACCCTTGTGACTGGCTCCCCGCCCAAAGGCACACTACAACAGCACTCCAACCACTGTGCACATGGAGCCTTCGATGCTTGAACTCTTGGCCGATCCCAACACCTGGATCGCCTTCGGTACGCTGACCGTCATGGAAATCGTGCTGGGCATCGACAACATCGTGTTCATCTCCGTGCTGGTGTCGCGCCTGCCCAAGGAGCAGGCCGATCAGGCCCGCAAACTGGGCCTAGCCCTGGCCCTGGTGTTCCGCATCCTGCTGCTGCTGGTCATCAGCTGGATCATCAGCCTGACCCAGCCGGCCATATCGGCCTTTGGCCTGGATCTGTCCTGGAAGGATCTCATCCTGATCGCCGGCGGTGCCTTCCTGATCTACAAGGCCACCCACGAAATGCACGCTGCCATCGAGGAGCCGCACGAGCCGGACCTCGCTGACAAGGCCCGCGCGGCCTTTGCCGCCATCATCGGCCAGATCATCGTCATCGATCTGGTGTTCTCCATCGATTCCATCGTCACCGCCGTCGGCATGGCCGAGCATGTCGAGGTCATGATTGCCGCCGTCATCGTGGCAGTCGGCGTCATGTTCGTGGCGTCGGGCCCGGTTGCCAAATTCGTCTCCGACCACCCCACCACCAAGATGCTGGCGCTCGCCTTCCTGCTGCTGATCGGCGTGTCGCTGGTGGCCGATGGCCTGGGCTTCCATATTCCTAAGGGTTATATTTACGCCGCCATGGCATTCTCGGTGCTGGTGGAAGCCATCAACATCATCGCCAAGCAGCGCAAGCTGGCGGGCAAGGGTCGCGCTGCTGCGATCGCCCCGTTCACCGGTGCCGCAGGCTCTGTCTCGGCCCCCGCGGGCACGGCAGCCGTCAAAAAGGCAGTGCCCCGTTCCACCCCCACGGCGCGCGCTCAGTCCCGCCCCAAATCGGCCCCGCGCAAGCCCAAAGCACCCAAGTAAGACATTCAGGCAAGGCACGCACCGATGAGTTCAGCCCAAAGTCAGGCCATCGTGGTCCACCACACCGGTGGGCCTGACGTCCTCCAGCTCGAGACCCGGCCTGTTCCGGCCCCCGGCCCGGGGCAGGTCGCGCTGCGCCAGACCGCCATTGGGTTAAACTTCATCGATACCTATCAGCGCTCGGGGCTCTATACCGTCTCGACGCCCTTCGTGGCCGGCAATGAAGGGGCAGGGGTCATCACCGCCCTGGGTGACGGCGTCGAGGGCTTCGCCATTGGCGACCGCGTTGCCTATCAGGGCCAGATCGGCGCCTATGCAACCCATCGCGTCGCCGCAGCCGACCGCATGGTGCCCATTCCCGATGGCATTACCGACCAGACCGCCGCCGCCATCATGCTCAAGGGCCTCACCGCCTACTATCTGCTGTTCAAGACCTGGGAACTCGCCAAGGGCGAAACCATCCTCTGGCACGCTGCCGCCGGCGGCACCGGCCAGATCGCCACCCAATGGGCCAAATCGCTCGGCGCCACCGTCATCGGCACTGCAGGCAGCGACGAAAAGACCGCGCTGGCGCTCGCCCATGGCTGCGATCATGTCATCAACTACGCCACCGAGGATTTCGCCGCCCGTGTGCTTGAGATCACCAATGGCCGCGGCGTCGACGTGGTCTATGATGGCGTCGGCAAGGCCACCTTCGAAAAATCCCTCGATTGCCTGCGCCCACGTGGCCTCATGGTCAGCTTCGGCAACGCCTCGGGCGTGGTCAGCATTCCCGATGTCACCATTCTCTCGCGCAAGGGCTCGCTTTACGTCACCCGGCCGACCGGCGCACACTACCTCAACCAGCGCGCCGACCTGCTCGAAGGCGCAGCGCTTCTGTTCAAGGCCGTGTCCACAG
>JAHJOS010000351.1 GCA_018820005.1 Alphaproteobacteria bacterium
ATTGTTCACGCCAAAGGAAATGGCTTCCTTGACCTGCTCCTTGTCCGAACGACCGGTTGCCATGATGAAGGGCATGGCCTGGGTGCGCGGGTGTTTGCGGATAACCTTGAGCAGCGTCAGCCCGTCAATGTCTTCCATGTTCCAGTCGGAAATGATCAGGTCGACATTGGCCTTTTCGAGCTTGCCCAGGGCATCGCGGCCGCTTTTGGCTTCCAGGATGTCCTTGAAGCCGAGCTGGGTAAGAATGTACTTGCAGATACCGCGCATGGACTGCTGGTCGTCGACGACAAGAACACTGACTGCGCTGGCTTTAGGCATGGTCTAGATCACCTTCTTGGTGCCCGGGGAAAGCACCCCGCACGTTTGGAGAAACACTAAGCAACAAGCGTTACAAATCTATCAATTGGCAGCGCCACATTGCATCAGACACGGTCTAAGCCGCAGACTTCAACCGTACCAGTGCGTTAGCCAGTCGCGCAGCGATGGCCTCCACAGGTGCCTGTTCCACCACGGCGCCCTCTTCGAAGGCGACCCGAGGCATGCCATAGACCAGTGATGAACGCTGGCTCTGGCCGACAGTGTAGGCGCCGGCATCGCGCATCATCTTGAGACCCCGCGCGCCGTCCCGGCCCATGCCGGTCAGGATGGCACCGACTGCCATGGCGCCGACAGATTTTGCGACCGATTCAAAGAGCACATCAACGCTCGGCCGGTGCCCTGACGCCAGTTCGTCCTGCGACAAACGACATTTCAGCAGACCCGAAGACCGCTCGATACGCAGATGAAAATCGCCCTTGGCCACATAGGCATGACCCGGTTGCAGCAACATGCGATCTTCAGCTTCAACCACCTTGAGCGCACAAAGCTCGTCCAACCGGGCTGCAAAGCGCGCCGTAAAGCCGGCAGGCATGTGCTGGGCGATTACCACGGGCGGGCAATCTTGCGGCAGTTGGGTCAGCACCGCGCGAATGGCCTCAACACCACCCGTTGAGGCACCGATCGCAATCAGCGCACCATTGGGTGCTGCAGCGGTCTTGATGGCAACATTGGGCATGGTCGCCCGGTCGGCGGCACGGCCACGGACGTCGGACTTGGCGGCGGCCCGAATCTTGTCGCGCAGGCCAGCACCAAAACTATCCAGGCCGCCCTGCAGGTCGGCGCTTGGCTTGGCGACGAAATCGACAGCGCCCAGCTCAAGTGCCAGCAGAGTTTCGCTGGCGCCCTTGGTGGTCAAGGTCGACACCATGATCACAGGCGTCGGCCGCAACCGCATCAGCTTTTCCAGGAATTGCAGCCCGTTCATATTGGGCATCTCGATGTCGAGCGTGACGACGTCGGGATTGAGCTGCTTGATCTTCTCACGGGCGTCGATTGGGTCCGTCGCGGTACCCACAACTGTGATGTCGCCGTCGCGCGTCAACGTGCGTGACAGAACTTCGCGGATCAACGCGGAGTCATCGACAACAAGAACCTTGATACTCATGCCGCTGCTCGATTGCTGTTTTTGGGCTTGCACTGATAGATTGTCTTGCCAACAAGCCGGAAACCTTCGCCACCGGAACCCAGGTTCTCGGAATGGCCGATATAGAGGAAGGCATCCGGCGCCAGCAGTTTATTGAAGCGACCAAACACCTCGCCCTGCGTCGGCTTGTCGAAATAGATCGCCACGTTCCGGCAGAAAATGGCGTCAAACGGCCCTTTCATCGGCCATTGGGCGATCAGATTGAGCGGCTTGAATGAGACCAGCTCGCGCACGGCGTCAGGAACCTTGACCGTGCCATCGCCCAACCGCTGAAACGGCTTGAGACGTTCGGCAGACAGGCCCGACAGTTCATTGTCCGGATAGATACCGCGCGCTGCCTTGGCGATAACGGCCGTATCGATGTCTGTGGCCAGAATCTTGAAATCCCACCGCTTGAGCTCAGGGAAAGCGCTCAGCAGGTCCATACCGATGGTGTAGGGCTCCTGGCCGGTGGAACATGCTGCCGACCATATGCGAAGGCGCGTACCCCGGGGTTTGCTGGCCAGCAGACCGCCCACAAACGTCCGCAAATGCTCGAAATGGTGATCTTCCCGGTAAAACCGGGTCAGATTGGTGGTCAGCGCGTTGACGAACTCCTGGCTGTCCTGTGCCGAACCGCCGCGTTCGAGGTGGTCAATATAGCTGTCAAAACTCGCAAGCCCCAGACCGCGAACGATCTTGGACAGACGGGAAACCACCAATGTTCGTTTGGCGTCGCTTAGCGAAATCCCGGCAACTTTGTAGACCCGGTCCTTGATCCGCGAAAATTCGCGTTCGCTAAGGGAGATTTCTCCCTGTTCCATACGACATACCCCAATTGCCCCGAGTGCCCGTAACGGGCTCCCGTCTAAGCACTGGCCCGCCGCATGATCCGTTTTTCCGGTTCTGCAGTTGTGCCAGTCAATTCCATTCGTCCTACCAGACGGCCCAGAGCCGTTTTGCCCTGGCTGAGGGACGTAGCAATAGTGTCAGTCTCATTACTTAGATTGCGTAAATGGCCCTCAAGATTTTCCATCATTTTTTGCAGAGACGCCGCTTCGGCTACACCGGTTTCGGCCTGCGCCCGCCCGCGGCCAACCACTGCACGGATATCTTTGGCTGATCGACTGGTCAGTTGCGCCAGCTGGCGCACCTCGTCTGCGACTACGGCGAACCCGGCACCCTTTTCGCCCGCTCGTGCTGCCTCCACGGCGGCGTTGAGTGCCAACATATTGGTACGGAAAGAAACATCCTCGATTGCCTGCACCATCTTGTCGATGTCTACAGTCATCTTGTCGATCTCGCTGACAAGGATGCTGGTCCGCTGTGCCGAGAGTTCAGCGACACCGGCAAGATCCTGCGCCTGACGGCCGAGCGACTGCGCCTGGCGCAATTGGGTGCTGCCCGCGCCCATCGCACTTTCAAGTGCGCCCACGTCTTGTCGATTGTCCTGCGATGCCGCCCCCATGCGCACAAGGCGGGCCTCGAAGTCCTCGACGAGCTCGCTCACCTGAGCCAGCCGCGCCTCCTGCCGGCGGCGCTGCCCCAGTTCGAGTTCCGCCTGCACCCGCAGTTCCTGAACCACATCAGCCAGGCGACGCGCCAGGGTCCCGAGCGGACCATCGAGCGCATCGGGCGGCTCACCCTGCCCCACGACCACCTCTTCGAGTTGATACAAGCCTGCGTCCAGCTTGCCCAAGCCGCTGTTGAGCGCAGCAAGCGCAGGATTGAGTGCGACCGTGGCGGCCTCGAACCGGAAGCCGGTCTGCCCCCCAGCCAGGGCACCCGCAAATGAATCCAGATCATCATCTTCGATATAGGTTCCCGCAGGCACCAGTTCGATCAGTTGCCGGTTCACGCCGATGACAAAGCGCCGGACTGCGTAACGGCGACCGCCAAACATGGCCATGGTTTCTTCTGGCACGCCGCCGCCGGCGCCGAGATAGCCCAGCCCGAACAGGGCATCGAGGGTCGCCCCTTCAGCCGCCTTGGTGGCGACGCGGTCCACACCGGCACTGGCCGCCAGAATGATACCGGCCTCATCAATCACCACAACGGGTTGCTGCAAATGCGCGATGGCACTTTTGAAGTGGTGAGCGCGCTCCAGCCGTTTCCCCAGGCGCCCGACGATATCGGTAATACTAAGGTTTTCATCGACGGTTTGGCTCAAACCTGCCGCCAGCGCCACTTCCGCCAAGGTCCTGCTGCGCTGTCGATCTATCCAACTGGCGTAGAGCAAAGTGCTTGCAAGTGCAGCCAGGGCCAGTCCGGCAAATACTGAAAACAGCACTGGCCCCATCCCAACCGACACGACCGCACCGATCGCCAGCGCGCTGGCACTCAGCCAGACAGCTGCAATCTGAAGTGCTAGACGAACATTGGGCATGACTGGGCCGGAATACCGGATAGCGGCATGGTTTTGGACATGCCGCAAGACTAGCCTTGGAATGGTTAACCAACTCTATAACGCTGAGCTGATCAGAAAGGCTTTGCTAATCAAACTTGCCGTTATCTGAACTATTGCCCCAATCTGGAGCAAAATTGCCGGACCGCCGACGCCTCCAGGACTGAATTGCCAAGATCACGGCCATCTCATGGTGTGGAAAAGCCGAGGGGTCGCCCTGATTTGGCAACCCCTCGGCAGAATTCACGCGGGCCCGGATCAATTTCAGGCCTAGAAAAGCTCGATGTCGTCCACCGGAGCCACGACCACGACGCGGCGCTTGGCAATCGCGATTTCTTCGCGGGCAACATTGGCGCCCACATCGCTGTCAAGCCGCTTGCAGAAAGCACGACCGGAGTGGGGTTTGAACAATACGCGTCTGGCGTAGTTCCCGCCCAGATCTTCACCCATCATAAGATAACCTTCGTCCGCCATGAACCCGCGCACGAACTCAATATTCTTGAGGCCGACATCGTCCAGTGCAGCATTGATCTTGCCACCACCAAAGATCTTTATTTCTAGGTTTGACTTCTTGCCGGTGCCTTTGCTCAGCACCTTGTTGATCAACTGCTCCATCGCGAACGCCCCATATCTGGCGGAGGCACCATATCGATCTTTTGCCGAGCCGGATTGTTCCGCCAGCAAGAAGTGATTCATGCCACCGACATTGGCAACGCGGTCACGCACGCAGGCCGAAATACACGATCCAAGAACAGTAGAGAAAGTAAGATCAACGTCACCCGAGACGTGGCATTCGCCCTGGTGCACGGTGGTCACCACCCCGCGATCGAATTCTGGTGGCAGTGAATTCGGCAGTGCCATTTAGCGCTCTCGAGCCCTGGAAAACTTTATTGTTCCGATGGTAGCTTTAAACTCGTTATCCAATCGCTAACCACACTCATCGAACAAGCTACGATGACCCGAAAAAGCAAGGGGAGCTTTAGGAATGGGCGGATACTCTGGCAAAACGCGGTCAGGGTAGAAATTTATGTCACTGCAGAAACTGGCGAGAGAACTCGATGAAACAGCGCGCCAGAGCGCATCAATGCTCGAAGGCATAACCGATGCCCTTGAGATTCTTGCCGATAGCAAGCTGAACAAGGATGCTTCGGTTCGCGATGCCGTGCAGATGATCATCACGGCACTGCAGGGGCAGGACCGTATTGAACAGCGTTGTCACAATCTTGCACTGGCAACCCGGCAGTTTTCCATGCTTCCCCCTTCTGCACCCGAAAGCGTTTATGACGAAGTCTGGGCCAGTCTGACCCTGGACGAATTGCGCGTCCCGTCCTTGTCCGGCATTGCCGCGCACCAGAGCCATGGCGACGCGGAGCTCTTCTAGCGGTCTGCCACAAACCTCAAACAGCAGTATGTTTCCCGTCCCGCCATTCTCGATGGCCACGGTTGATCTGACATCCATCCCATAGCCGACTGACCAAGATGGCCGTCAGCCTGCATTTGGCCAAACCACCTATCATAGCCCGCGCAAACAGCAGTCTCATAGACAACAAAAAGGGCGCCCGCGGCGCCCTTCTCAGTCAGTTCATATTGCCAACGGCAGGCTAGCCATCGAGCTTGGCGCCACTCACCACAGCATGCAGATCGATCAGGCCGACCATTCGACTGTCGTGGGTAACAATGCCGTTGAGCAGTTCGGTATCCACTGAATTGCCCTCAGGCACATTGTGAATATCCTCGCGCGACACAGTGAGAATATCGCTCACCGCATCGACGAGGATACCCACCCATTTGTCACCGACACTCATCACCACCACGACGTGGTTCTTGGTCGGCGAGGTTGGACCGTCGCCAAAACGGGCGCGCAGATCGAAA
Source organism: Alphaproteobacteria bacterium (assembly GCA_018820005.1). Classification (GTDB taxonomy): domain Bacteria; phylum Pseudomonadota; class Alphaproteobacteria; order Rhizobiales; family Devosiaceae; genus Devosia. The sequence continues at coordinate 5,778 of JAHJOS010000351.1, forward strand.
ATCGGCACAATGGTACCGCGCAGATTGATGACGCCGCGCACGAACTCGCGCGTGTTCGGCAACGGCGTTGCACCGTTCCAGGCGCGAATTTCGCGCACAGTGGTAATTTCCACGCCGTAAGTCTGTTCCCCGATGGAGAACGCAATCAACTGCAGGGAATTGTGGGCGGCGATGGCGGAACTGTCGCCCATCTCGTCGCGCAAACCGAGCGCTTCCATTTTATCTGCCTTTCTATTGCCTGTTCTAGGCAATTACTCTTTTACTATCGACCCTTAGGCCGCATTCTTGTGGATGACCTGGGTCTTGAGCCCCTGCACGTCCACGATCAGCGCGACATTGCCGTCGCCAAGGATGGTCCCGCCGGCGATGCCATCCACGCGCTCGAAATTTTCTTCGAGCGATTTGATCACAACCTGCTGCTGACCGATGATGTCGTCCACGATAAGCGCCACTTTCTGGCTACCTTCCGCTTCACACAGCACCACGAACCGGCTCTCTGCGTCGGTCTGGCCCCGCATGTCGAAACGCTGCGCCAGATCGATGACCTGAACATATTCGCCACGAACCTGCAGCACCTGGCCACCACTGGGCACGCGCTCAAAGCTAGCGCGCGAACACTGAATGGTCTCAACGATCGAGGACAACGGCACCACATAGGGGCTGTCGCCAACCTTGACCAGCATGACGTCAAGCACCGCCAGGGTGAGTGGCAGGCGCAACGTCATGCGCGTACCCTTGCCCGTCGATGAGCGGACGTGCACCGAGCCACCGATCTTCTTAATATTGCTGAGCACAACATCCATGCCCACACCACGGCCGGAAAGGTCGCTGACTTCGGTGGCGGTCGAGAACCCCGGCGCAAAGATGAGCTGGTCGATCTGTTCGTCAGTCGGGTTGATGTCGGGCGCCACAATACCCTTGTCGCGAGCCACCTGCAGCACGCGCTCGCGGTTGATGCCGCCGCCATCGTCCTCGACGATGATCAGGATATTGCCGCCTGCCTGCTCGGCCGACAGGCGAATGGTGCCTGTCTCATTCTTCTTGCGTGATTGCCGGACCTCTGGCAGTTCGATGCCGTGATCGGCCGAGTTGCGGATCATGTGGGTCAACGGGTCACTGAGTTGCTCGATGACTGTCTTGTCGATTTCGGTGTTCTCACCGATGGTCTCGAGCTTGATCTTCTTGCCGGTCTTGTTGGCCAGTTCGCGCACCAGGCGCGGCATCCGGCTGAATACTGATTTGACTGGCTGGGCCCGGATCGCCATCACCGAATCCTGCAGGCCACGTGTCGTCTGCGCCAGCACCTCGAGGCCACGAACCAGCTCGGTGTAGCGGGCGCGAAGCGTCTCATCCATCAACTGAGTCAGCATGGACTGGGTGATCACCAGCTCGCTCACCATGTTGACAACACGGTCTACCTTGTCGAGATCGACACGAATGGACTGCACGCCAACGCTGCGATTGCCGCCGCCGCTCTCATCGCCCTCGGCAGCGGCAGCAGGTGGTGCGGCGCGCAATGGGGTTGCCGCAGCAGCCGGCTTTGCGGCAGGCTTGGGCGCGATTGTGTCTGCAAGTTCGGCAAAACTCAGCCCCGGAGGCTCTTCAAAGGCATCCTGCGCCGAGGCGACATCTGGCTTCTTGGCCTTTGCCACCACCGAGACCGATGCACTCTCGACTTCGTCATCGGCCAGGGCCAGGAGGTCCATGCCATCGACGGCAGACGCCACCCCAGGCTTTGGCGCTGCGGTAGCGGTGACGGCGTCAGCGCCAACCTGCGACACCACAATATCGCAATCACCTTCGACGAATTCGAAGACTTCGCGGATCATCAACTCGGTCAGCGTGGGCGAGACAATGCTGATTTCCCAGGTGCAATAGACGGCAAAGGGTTCAAAATTTGCAAGTGGCGGTATATCGCTCAGAACGGCGCGGACCTCCATTTGCCCGAGCGCCGAGAGTTCGCGGAACAGCAGCAGC
>JAHJOS010000352.1 GCA_018820005.1 Alphaproteobacteria bacterium
CAGTTGCACCACCTCACGAGCCGTCAGGTGCACCTCGGCCCCGCCAGATTGTTCAACAAGCGCGCTCATCTGGGCCCTCAAGCGGCGCGACATGTGGGGCAGGTCAGTGCCTCCAAACCGCACCGAGCCACCAGACAGGGGCACCAGGCCCAATGCGGCACGCAGCAGGGTCGATTTCCCGGCACCATTGGGGCCGATCAGTCCAGTCAGTTTGCCTGGCCGGGCCAGGCAAGAGACCCCGTCCAGCAGGCGTGCCGTGCCAACCTGCACCGAGACTGCGTCAAACTGCAGCCCGCCCCTCATGTCGCCCGCCGATAGCGCAGCAGGACGAGCAAGAAGATCGGCGCACCCAAAAGTGCAGTGATGATCCCCACCGGCAATTCTCTCGGCGCAAACAGACTGCGCGCGGCCGTATCGGTCCACACCATGAAGCTTGCCCCCACCAGCATGGTCACTGGCAACAACTGTCGGTGCCGGGATCCTGTGGCCAGCCGCACGACGTGGGGCACGATCAGACCGACAAAGCCAATGGCGCCTCCGACCGCAACCAAGGCACCGGTCAGGAGCGCCGTTGTGCCCAGCAGCAGCCAGCGCAACAGTGCGACATCGACCCCCAAAGTGGCAGCCGCGGCATCACCAAAGGCGAAAGCATCCAACGATCGCCCCGCCAGGAGCATAGGCAATCCGAGCACGAGCACCGTGCCGATCACAACGGTGGCATCGGACCATCCAGACCCGCTGAGCGACCCCATCAACCAGCTCAAAATCTCGCGATAGGAATCGCCGGTCGCTGACCAGAAGATGAGAAACGACGTCGCAGCAGCGGCGAGCGAGGAGATGGCAATGCCTGCCAGGATCGCGCGTGACGGCGTTGCGCCGCCCAACAGGCGCGTTACGGCCAGGGTAAGCGCCATCGCAGCCCCCGCACCGAAAAACGCACCAATGGGCATCAGCAGGGCCATCCCGGCCAGCAGAAACACCACAGCACCAAAGGATGCACCGGCGGATAGGCCCAGCAGATAAGGATCGGCCAGCGGATTGCGCGTCAGTGCCTGCATGATTGCGCCGCAAAGCGCTAGCCCCGCGCCGATACCGGCCGCCACCAGCACACGCGGCAGCCGAAGATCCCAGATGATGGCGTCACGCAACCGGGTGACCGGTATCTCGCCAGGCATGCCAAAGTGGTGAGCTATGGTTTGCCAGACCTCGGTGGCGCCAATTTCAGCCGGACCGAAGGTTACGGCCATGACCAGGCCGAACAAGAGCAGAGCCCACAAGGCCGCGCTGAGCGCCCTCTCCGGGCCCCTGTTCACGTTCATTTCGAAAACGTCAGGCCTGCCAGTTGGCTAGCCATGTCGGCAGTGGCATCGACATTGCGCACGCCGGCTTCAGAAGCGGGAAAGGGCACCACAAGATAATGTTGGTTGACCACGGCATCGAGCTTGCTGGTGATGGGATTCTCGGCCAACAGCTTCTTTTTTTGCGCCGCTGAGTTCCAGGCGGCATCGACCAGGATGATTACGTCCGGGTTGGCATCCACCAGTGCTTCCCAGCTGGCGGCGATCCAGCCATCGTCGACATCGGACATGATGTTCTTGAGGCCAAGCGCCTCCATCATCATGGCCGGCGCATTGCTGCCAGCGCCCACGTAGGGCGCTTTGGTGCCGGACGAATACCACACAGCAGTAAGGCCGCGCGGATCAGGCGCAATGGCCGCAAGTGCCGCGCGCTGTTCCGCAATCAGGGCATCTGCAGCAGGACTGACGTCGAAAATGCTGCCCATTTCAGCGATATCTGCAAACACGCCATCAAAACTGAGCTTGGCAGGCTTAATAGACCGACACGCCGCCGGGGACACATAGCTGGCCACGCCGAGCGCTGCCAGACCCGCCCTTTCACCGGCACCATCGGCCGCAAAATTGCTCTCCCAGCCACCGTAGACCAGGTCCGGCTCAGTCTCGAGCACCACTTCCTGTGATGGCAGTTTTTCGGCAAGAACACGCAGATTTGCGCCAGCGGACGCCCACTGTGCGGGCACCGGACCGTCCTGGAAGCCTACGCCAACGATCTTGGTGCCCAGACCCAGCGCCAGCAGCAGTTCAGTGGCGGTCGACTTGATGGTCACCACCCGTTCTGGTGCCGCCGCAAAGGTGACATCAACTCCGCAATTGCTGACGGTTAGCGGGTAGTTGGTCTGGGCCCACGCCGGCGCAACGAATAGCGCCAGCGCCGCAAGACCGCTGAGAGGAAAAGAGCTACGCATGGATCTATCCTGCTGTTATTGAGCGTGTTTTGGTTGCGATGGAACGTCGCCACCATCGGGCTGTTCGTCCAAGGCGGCTTGATAGCCGAGCCTATAGGCCTCGGCAGAGCCGAAGCGAAACATGTCCTCATCGACCGAACGCACCAGGGTTCGGGCCCCTGGCGCGTCTACATCGACCACCAGACGTCCAAGCCCGCGCACGATGGCGACCGGAATGCCGGACGCCTTCCCCTTGACCAGATCAGCGGCGCCGGCAAGTTCATCAGCCAGCACCGTTATTGTGACCTGCAGCGGTCGGCCGTTGGCATCAACACCGCCGCGCATGTCGTCGGTCACCACCACGCCTGCGGCGCCGATGGCCACATCAGTCTGGCCGACCCGCCAGGGCCTGCCGAATGTATCAGTAACGATGACGCCGATTTTCACACCCAGTTGCTCGCGCAGACCAGAGCACAGGCGCCGCGCGGAAAGGTCAGGGTCTTCGGGCAGGCGCAGTGCTACCCCATCGGGCACATTGGATGTGTCGATGCCGGCAGCGGCCATAACCAGCCCTTGCCGGGTCTCCACGATCTGGGTCACACCGCCGGCGTGCACGCGCTCAGCGACGACGCGTACGGTATCCATCGCGATGGCCTTGTCCCGATCAGCCGCGGGCACCTGGCGGCCTTCGGCTTTGGAGACGATCTTGCTGGTCACGACAACAATATCGCCATCGCGGAGCGCGGACTCGGGGTCAGCGTCCGCCTGGTCGGCAACAGCTGATTTTATCAGCCGCACCAGATCGTCACCTGGTCCGATTTCAGGCAGGCCCATCAGACCCCAGACAGTAAAGCGCGGAAGTGTCATGGTCAGCTTTCGAACGTGGCGATCGGACATCAGGGGAGGGGACCACTGCCCCGGCTAGAGTGCCTTTAGCCGCGGCAGGATTTCCTTGGCATACAGCTGCAGAAACCGGCTCTGGTCGTCCCCCGGCGCATGAAAGACCAGGTGGTCAAATCCATAGTCGATATAGGTCTTGATTGCCGCGACGTGTTCATCGGGATCGCTCGAAACAATCCAGCGCTTGGCAATGCGCTCAATAGGCAATTCAGCGGCCAGCCGCTCCATCTCAGCCGGGTCTTCCACCGAATGCTTCTCGTCTGCAGAAAGCGATAGCGCTGCCCAGCCACGCGTATTGTTCAATGCCAGGACCGGGTCCGTGTCGAACGACACCTTGACCTCGATCATGCGCTCAAACGGCTTGTCGGCCAGCACAGATTCAGCGCGGCCCAGCGCCACATTTGGCAACAACTGATCCACATAGAGCTCGGCACCCTTGCCGGATGTGCAGATGAACCCATCACCGGCTCGGCCAGCATATTTGGCATTGAGCGGACCGCCGGCGGCCAGGTAGATGGGCACCATTTCATCGGGCTTGTCATAGATAGTCGCGTTCTGGGTGCGGTAGAACTCACCTTCGAACGTCACGCGCTCTTCGCTCCACAGGCGCCGGATCAATGTCACCGCCTCGCGCAGCCGCGCAGAGCGTTCCTTCAGTTCGGGCCAGACCATGCCTGTGGAAGGCACTTCGTTGAGTGACTCTCCGGTACCGACACCCAGGATAACCCGACCGGGGAACATGGCGCCAAGCGTACCAAAGGCATGAGCCACCACAGAAGGATGCAGCCTGAATGTTGGCGTCAGAACCGATGTGCCCAGGATGACACGCTCGGTCCTTGCAAGAACCGCCGCCATCCATGCTGGCGCAAACGGAGCGTGGCCGTCGGTATGCTTCCAGGGCTGGAAATGATCGCTGACGAACACCGAGTCAAAGCCTGCTTGCTCTGCCTCGACGGCAAAATTGAGCAATTTGGTCGGCGCAAATTGTTCGGCCGAAGCCTTGTAGCCAAAGCGCACGGTTTCCTCCAAAATCGGTGACACGGCAGCACGGTTCGACATGAGTTTTGACCAAACGGTCAAATCTGTCCATCGGAATCATGCTGTGATTGGTCGCAATCTTGCGGACCGAACGTCAGCGCTTCATTCAAGTGTCGATCCGAACCAATGCGCGAGGCGTATGCACCATCTCTGGTCGGCACCTGGCTTTGTCATGACGTGGCGCAAGCAAGAAGACGTGAGCGATCGATTGCACAATCCTGGCGGCGGCCAGTTCGCACCGGCGCCTGCGCCGCGCGGGCGTTCCACAATCAACCAATTTGCAGCAAGGGAGTATCAGTACAGCAATGCACTTGCGAAGCGACGCATTGACGAACAATGGCAAACTGGCATTCGCCAGATAAATCAGTACCAAGGGCTTCAGCCAAGTCGACGGCCGTCGATAACCCGGCAATCCTGCCAATCTTGAACAGATATAAGTTCCATAATATATATTATGCGAATGAAGGATGCGTGGCCAAAGTGGCTTTGAGCCCATCACTTGCAGCTCATTTGCCTTTCCTTGGGAAAGTGCGAGCCGCCACATCATGGACGTCGTCCCGCATGCTAGCCTGCTGTCAGTCTCACCTTTGCCCCGAGTCCCCCATGCAACCCTCGCGCGACATTTCCCGTCTGATCGACATCATGGCCGCGCTGCGCAATCCCGACGGCGGCTGCCCCTGGGATCTTGAGCAGGACTTTTCCAGCATTCGCCACTACACCATCGAAGAAGCGTATGAGGTGTCAGACGCTATCGAACGCGAGGATTTTGGTGATCTGCGCGAAGAACTCGGCGATCTGCTGCTGCAACCAATCTATCACGCCCAAATGGCCAGCGAGGCAGGACACTTCGACATTGGCGACGTCATCTATGGCATCACTGAAAAACTGATCCGTCGTCATCCGCATGTCTTTGGCGATGTCGTTGCCGACGACTCCGAACAGGCCAAGGGGCGGTGGGAGGCCATCAAGGCGCAGGAACGAGCCGCCAAGGCAGCCCGCAAGGGCGATACGACGCCCTCCCTGCTCGATGACGTACCCAATGTTCTGCCGGCGCTGGCCCGCGCAGAGAAGCTCACCAAACGCGCCGCCAAGGTCGGTTTCGACTGGCCGGACTTTGCTGCGGTTCAGGCCAAGGTCGTGGAAGAACTTGCCGAAGTAGCCGAGGCAAAAGCGAGCGGCAATGCCAGCGCGGTGCACGAGGAGATTGGCGACCTGCTCTTTGCGGTTGCCAACCTGGCCCGCAAGGCCGGCGTAGACGCGGAGGGCGCGCTGCGTGACGCCAATTTCAAGTTCACCCGCCGCTTCCATCACGTTGAAGCGCGCTGCCGTGAGGATGGTATCACCCCAGCAGATGCAGGGCTCGACCGGCTCGATGGCTACTGGAACGAGATACGCGCAGCCGACAAACTCTAGGCATCAGAGCCGTCGATGCGACCATTGAAGCGTTCAAGGAACGCTGTCTTGTGCCGCGGCTCTACCCGCACCACAAACCCCGTCCCCGCCTCGGTTGGTTCATCGCGCGAGATGACTTCGGCGTGAGAGTGCAGCCAGCCAATATCGCCGCCCGCCGAATGCGGAACGTGAACGTGGTAGGTGCGGCTCTTCTCGCCGAGCGCATTTTCTATGGCCAGAAGTAGGGCGTCGAGCCCCTGCCCCGTTGCCG
>JAHJOS010000043.1 GCA_018820005.1 Alphaproteobacteria bacterium
CCGTGCTGATCATCAGCCACGATCGACACCTGATCGAGGCGACCTGCGACACGCTTTGGATTGCCGAAGGCGGCACCATTCGCGAGCTCGATGAGGATCTGGACAGCTACCAGAACAGCATCACCTCGGGCAAAGAGAGCAAGGGCGGCTCCAAAGCCGAGCGCAAGGCCAATAAAGCCGAAGCAGCAGCGCGACGAGCGGAAATTGCACCCATCAAGAGCGCCATCAAGGACGTCGAAACCAAGATCGCGCGTCTCAAGACCGAGATCGGCAAGGTGGACGCGCAGCTGGACGATCCCAAGGTGTACAACGGCAGTCCAGAGCGCATGATTGCATTGGGCAAGGACAAGGCGCGCCTGACCAACGAGCTGGATACCAATGAGGAAAAATGGCTGGCGCTGAGCGCTGACCTCGAAGAGGCCGAACGCGTATGAGCCAGCTGTCGGCCAGCGAGGTCATTGCTACGCTGGGGATGCAGCGTCATCCCGAAGGCGGCTGGTATGTGCAGACCTTCGAGGACCCTGCCAGCGTGGGTGGTCGGTCGCGCTCGACCGCGATCTACTATCTGCTCGAGCGCGGCGAAGCTTCCCATTGGCACCGCGTTGATGCGGTCGAGGTTTGGCACTATTACGCCGGCGCGGCGCTCAGTCTGTCGATATCGGACGGCACCACTGTCACACAACATCAGCTCGGGGCGGCGCTTGCGATGGGCCAGCGACCTCAAGCGATCGTACCGGAAGGCGCATGGCAGGCCGCGCAAAGCACGGGCGACTGGACGCTGGTCGGCTGCACCGTGGCACCGGGTTTCCAGTTCTCTGGCTTCGAACTGGCGCCGGCCGGATGGGCGCCAGGGCGCGTTTAGGCTACCGCCGTCTCGTCGTTGACACGGGCCCGTCCTTGCCGTTTGGTGACTGCGTTCCTTGCCTTGAGAGTTCTCCATGGGTCTGCGACACGCGAAACTGTTTCTGGGCCTTCTGCTTGGTCTGGCTTGTGTCCCGAGCGCTGCACAGGCAACTGACCTGAGCAAGGGTGACTATCGAGAGCAGCGGCGGTTTGCCGCCAACAACAGCATGTTCGTGCTGTATCATGAAATGGCGCATCTGCTGTTCGATCAGCTGGAACTGCCCGTCCTGGGGCGAGAAGAAGATGCGGCAGACAATGTCGCTACATGGACACTGCTCAACAAGGGCACGCCAGGCGATGATCAGGCGGTGCGCGACGCGGCTCGCGGCTGGTTCCTTTCCGGCGTTGCCTATGACAGTGGCGGCGTGGAAAGCGACTATGCGGCAGCACACGCCCTCGACAAACAGCGGGCCTACCAGATCGTCTGCCTGATGGTGGGCAAAGATCAAAAGAGCTTCAGCCCGGTCGCCAATCTCTACAGCGTTTCCGATGATCGGCAGGCGAGCTGTGCCTGGGACTATGAGACGATTGACGGAAGCCTTCGTCGGCTGCTTGATCGCCGGACGAGCAGCAATGACGAGCCCTCTCGAGTTGCGGTAACATATCGGCCGTCTGGATCGAAGTTGCGCGAGGCAGCGGATGCCTTCAAATCGAGCGGTGTGTTCGAAAAGGTCGCCAATGACCTGCGTCGAAAATACCGTCTGCCCGCGCCCGTCTCCTTCAACGCCGAGCGCTGCGGTGAGGCCAATGCATTCTATGATCCGGACACGCTAGAAATCATCTTCTGCTACGAGCTGATGCAGGATTATATGGATCTGTATGCCGCCGATCTGCCCAGCAACCGGGCGTCCGGCGGGCAACCGGGTTCGAGCAAGCAAAAGCTCCCCCGGCACTGAGGGTAGCGCCGCTTGCCGGCAGGGGTAGAGAGCCAAAGATGAAGAAGCTGATCGTGGCGGTAGTGTTTGCCTGGGCCGCGGCGTTTGCCAGTGCACATGCTCAGGATCTGACCGAGCAACAGGCGCACGATGCTATGGACTTTGCCATGCATGATGCGGTCTTCACGACCTACCACGAAATCGGCCACTTGCTGGTTGGAGAACTGGACTTGCCGGTGCTGGGCAAGGAGGAGGACGCAGCCGACGCCTTGGCCACAATCTTGCTGCTGAACGACGATGCCGACGACGACAGCTACAATGTCCTGGTGGACAGTGCGGACGGCTGGTACTTCAACGCCGTCAAATCCACCGGCGCTGGCGTCGAAGACTTTTCCTACTATGACGAGCATAGTTTGGATATCCAGCGGGCCTACGCCATGGTCTGCATGATGGTGGGCAAGGACCCAGAAGCATTCGCCCAGACTGCCGATGCCTATGACCTGGACCAGGACAGGCGCGATGGCTGCGCCTACACCTATGCGCAGGCATTGACCTCCTGGGTGAAGTTGCTGGAGCCCCATGAAGTCAAACAAGAGCGCGGCGCCGCGATCTCTGTGGTCTATGACGATGCCGGCGACTTCAGCGAATTCGCCAAGGAACTCCAGCAGCGACAGATCCTCGAACGCGCGGCAGAGATGATCGCCAGCAGCTACGTCCTGCCCGAGCCGATCACATTTCGTGGGACGCTGTGTGGCGAAGCCAATGCCTACTACAGCAGCTCGGACAGCGAACTGACTTATTGCTACGAGTTGGCGGCAGACATGTTCGGGCTTTATGTCAACGATATCATGAGTTTGTCGGACGAAGCCTCAAGCGATGATTCATCGGGCCAGGACCAGACCGCTGACCAAGGCGTCGAACCCAAGCAACGTCCGATGTCTGCCGACAGCCGGATGGTAGACTTGTCGGGATCACTGAGTGACGGAACGCCCCCACCAAAATAGAGGCTAGCTGAAGCCGACGTAGCGGCCGGGCTTGTGGTTTATCGCGATGATCAGATTGAGCACCACCGCGCCGAGAATTGAATACAGAACCCGATCGAGCGGCAGCACGAAGAATGCCGCCAACAAGATCAGGGCATCCACGCCGAGCTGAAAATAGCCGGCGCGGATACCGAAATTTTCCTGCAGGTACAGCGCCAGAATATTGATGCCGCCCACGCTGGCCTTGTGGCGGAACAGTGAGAGAATGCCCAAGCCAATCAGCCCACCGCCAGCCAGTGCGGCGTAAAGCGGCGCCACCGCGGCAATATCAAGCCAATCAGGAATATGGGCCGAGAAGTAGGACACCAGACCAACGCAGACGAAGGTCTTGATGGCGAAAGGCCAGCCCATGCGGAGCACGGCCAGCGCATAGAATGGCAGATTGATCGCAAAGAACAGCCAGCCAAACGGCAGGCCAGTGCCATATTGCAGCAGCAAAGCCAGCCCGGCCGTGCTTCCCGTCGTCAGCGTGGCGTGGGCGTAAAGCACAATGCCAAGCGAGACCAGCATGGTGCCGATCAACATGGCGAATATGTCCTCGAGCGGCCGGTGCCGGCTAGGCGTGGCCAGATCGGGTGTCATGCCTTTTTGACCCAACGCCCGTTTGACTCCTGCTGCCAATAGGTCAGTTCGCTACTGCCTTTGAGGGCGCGCCAGGCAAGCCGGGCCTCCGCGACGGCATCCGGGTCGTGGCCAGAAAACATGTAGACGATCCGCTCATATCCTTGGACAGATTGCGGCACTGCCCTATCGACAAAAAAGCGGCAGGCCGCGCCGTTCGGGTTGTCGGTGCCGGTGGTGATCAATACCGGCTGATGGGCGTCAGCCACACCGCCGCCCATGCCATGCGCCAAAAAACTATCGTCTCGATAGGTCCAGAGTTGGGCATCGATCGCCTGAGCCCGTTCAGTGGACCCCACCTCAACGATGGCGCGCCACCCGCGTTCGAGCGTCTTTTCCAGCAATTGCGGCAAGACGGCTTCCAACGGGCGGCCTTCAAGGTGATAAAACAGGACATCGGACATGGCCTGACACTAGTCCTGATAGAAGTCTCTGACCAGCCGATCCAGCAATGCCACACCGAACCCTGGTGCCCAGGACGTATTGACCTCGGTATTGGGCGCGCCGAAGGCCGTGCCGGCGATGTCGAGGTGGGCCCATGGAACATCATTGACGAAACGCTGCAGGAACTGGCCGGCGGTGATCGAGCCAGCCGGCCGGCCGACAGAATTGCGAATATCGGCGAATTTAGATTCGATCAGCTTGTCATATGCAGGCGACAGGGGCATGCGCCACAGCTTTTCGTTGGCATTCAGGCCTGCGGCCAGCAGACGACCGGCCAGTTCATCGTTGTTGGAGAAAAGACCGGCGTGCTCATGGCCGAGTGCCACTATGATGGCCCCGGTCAGCGTTGCCAGATTGATCATCAGGCGCGGCTTGAAACGGTCCTGCGTGTACCAGAGCGCATCGGCGAGAACGAGACGGCCTTCAGCGTCGGTATTGATTACCTCAATGGTCGTGCCGCTCATTGCCTTGACAATATCGCCGGGGCGCAATGCGCTTCCAGACGGCATATTTTCCACCAGGCCGATCACACCGACCACATTGACCGGCGCCTTGCGGGTTGCGAGGGCCAGCATCAGGCCGGTAACGGCGGCGGCCCCGCCCATATCGCCCTTCATGTCCTCCATGCCGCCGGCCGGCTTGATGGAAATGCCGCCAGTATCAAACACCACGCCCTTACCCACAAAGGCGAGCGGGGCAGCATCAGGATTGCCGCCGCGCCATTGCATGACCACCACACGCGCCGGACGGTCCGAACCCTGGGCGACACAGAGCAGCGAGCCCATACCGAGTTTTTCGAGGGCTTCGGGCTCTAGGATCTCAACATCCACCCCAAGGCGGGCCAATTCGGCAGCTCGGCCAGCAAATTCAACCGGACCCAGCACATTTGCGGGTTCGTTCACAAGGTCCCGGGCGAGAAGCGTGCCGTCGACCGTGGCACCTCGGTCGGCAATCGCGAGATCGACTGCTGCAGGATCGGACACCTTGAGCGTTATTGTCAGGCTGGGCGGAGCATCCTCGGGCCGAGGCGACTTGTAACGGTCGAAGCGATAGTGGCGAAGGCGAAGTCCGGCGACAAGTTCGCCGATCGCCTGCGGCGTAGCTGTGGCTTCGTCAAGCACGACAACCGCCATACTCGCCCGCGTCGCGGCAATTTTGGCAAGAAGCGAGCCGCCGCGGTCCGTCCAGGCATTGAGGGGGGCGTCGGCACTTGGCTTGCCACTGCCAAGAACGAGGAGGCGAGAGCCGCCTGCGCCGATGATATCGAGCGCCTGCCCGGGCCGCCCCCTGAACGCTCCCGCAGCCGAGGTCGCCGCCCATTCAAGTCCTGTAGCCGCCCAGATAGCAGCCGCCGCCCCAGTAGGCGCCTGATCTTCGGCCGCGTAAATAACGGTAAACGCGGCCGACCCGGCAGAATGCGGGGCCGTGCGAATATTGAGTATCTGGGTCATAAAGGAACCTTGGTCGGCGGAAAACCTGCGGATTGGATCGACGTCTACATTGAGATGTTTGGCGGCCGCGTCAATCCCGCAACAGGCCAGTGGGAAATCCGATGGCGTGTGCCAGATTGCTTGCCTGCTCGTGCGAACTGCACCAATGTCCCGCCGACCTCAAGGACACAATTGCGGCGCCCGGAGACGCTAGTTAGCCAGAATGAAGCGTTTGACGACCTATCTGGCCCGCATGTTCATCGCGGATGCGATGATTCTGTTCGCGGTGGTGTGTTTCCTGCTCTGGCTGGTGAACTGCCTGCGGTCCTTTGACGTCATCTCGGTCAAGGGCCAGGGGTTGCTTACCTTGGCTCTGCAAGGTGTGCTTACCTTGCCGCCATTGGCCATTTCATTTTTCTACGTCTGCATCGGCATCGGTTTGGCGCGGGCGTTGCAGACACTGCAGGCCAATCGCGAATTGCACATTATTCACTCCAGTGGGGGCCTGCGATCGCTTTGGGGTGCAACCACTATGGTGGCCGGCATCGGCGTCGTGGGGGTCCTGCTGCTGTCCAATTTCATTGAACCGTTTGCCAATCGCCAACTTAACCAGCTCAATGCCAGCGTCGCGGCAGATCTGGTGAGTTCAACCCTGAAGCCGCAAAAGTTCACTCAGGTGACGCCGGGCGTCGTGATGCTCATTGGCGGCCGGGCGGCCGACGGCGAAATTACCGAGTTCTTTGCCGATGACAGGCGCGACCCCAAGACAAGGCGCACCTATGTCGCCAAGACCGCGCGAGTTTCGTCTGACGGCACCAATTATGTGCTGGAGCTGCGGGACGGTTCGCTGCAGAACACCGAGCCAAGTGGCCGTTTTTCCGAAATCACCTTTGCCCGCTACGACGTCGGTGTGGACCAGTTCTCGCAGTCGATTGCAGAGTCAGACCCGATGTACCGCACCGACAGTCTGACACTGATAGTCCAGGCCCTCTCCCAGGATGGTTGGACAGGCCCGGTCGTCGAACTCCTGAGCAATCGCGCAGCAGAGGGGCTCAGGGTCATAGGCATATGCATTCTGGTGCTCGGCATGACCGGCTTTCCCAGCGGTCGCCGCTCACGTTTGAATATACCGTTTGAGGCCGTCGTGTTGCTGATCGCCTTCAGCGAACGCGGCCTGAGCGCCTATAGCCCAATGGGGGCGGCCACTGGTGCGCTGATGATGATCGGCGTCGGCGCAATTGTCCTAGCCTACAAGATTTGGCCACGCCCGATCATGGAGGCGGCCACAGCATGACCCGGATCGACTGGCTTGTCCTCAAAAGGCTCGGCAGCAGGGTCGGCGTAACGGTGTTCATCTTCTACGGCATCATCATGCTGGCGGAGTCGCTGGATACCTGGCGGTTCAACTTTGTTGCCGACAACTATGGATTGCCTATGGCGACCCTGATGGTCGCCATGAGTGCCGTGCGCTGGACGATAAAGACCCTTCCTGTTACGGTGTTGATGGGCGCCATCCTCGGATTCCTCGATCTCAAGGCACGTCACGAACTGACTGTGATCCAATCGAGCGGCATTTCCATCTGGCGTGTCGTGCGGGCGCCCACCATTGCGCTGGCGCTGATTAGCCTGGCGGTCGCTCTGGGCGGCGAAACAATCAGCACGACGATCAATCGCGGGCTTTACCCCACGCCCCCCGGCCAGGCGAGCATGCAAACGCCATCAGGCGAAATCTGGCTGGAGCAGCGCAGCGGGGATGTGCACTACGTGATGATGGCGACCGGCATGCAGCCGGGCGGCACTGTGTTGGGGAACGTGACGGTGTTTCGCCTGGACGCAAGCGACGAAGATCGTATCGAGGCGCCCGAAGCTCAACTGCAATATGGAGAATGGATCTTTCCCAATGCGGTGATCCGCACCGCAGATGCCCCTGCGCGTTCAATTCCGAATTACAATTTGCCGACGACGTCGAGCGCTGGCGAAATCGGCCTCAAGATGGCGTCGACGGAGGACATGACATTCTTCGAACTTGCAGGGCTGCTCAGTACCGGGGTGTCGGACCCATCCATTCGGAGCGCTGCAACCATGCGGATGATCAAACTTCTGGCCTTGCCGCTGGTGCTGACAGGCTCGCTGTTCATTGCCTTTGCGTTTACTGCGGGTTATCGAAGGTCGTCTAATTATGGTCCGGCGGTTCTGTATGGGATTGTGCTGGGCTTTGTCGTGTTCGTGATTACCGAGATGGCCGACCGTGCAGGATCGACTGGCGTACTCGACCCCACGTTTGCGGCTGTTGGACCGGCGCTGGTGGCCATCGTGATCGGCCTGACAGTGCTGCTATACAAGGAAGACGGGCGCGCGTGAGTAAACCTGGTGCCAGCGACTGGCTGAGAGTAGTAGCCCGACTGGCATCAGCCAGTGCGGTTGCTTTGCTCATGTCGGCTTCCGGCGTGTCGACGGCCGCGGCGCAGGGGCTTATCCCCAGCGATTTTTTCAACGCGCCAATCGATCCAAGTTCACCAGCCGAAATTGAGGCAGACACGCTCAGTTTCGACAACGCAACAAATACGATAACGGCGTCCGGCGACGTGGTTCTCAAACGCGGCGGCTATACGCTGACCGGTCAAAATCTTGTCTACAACCGAACCAGCAGTGACGCTCATTTCGCAGGCATGGTCACGATCAAGGACCCGTCGGGCAACCTCACGGAGACGTCGGACCTCAAGCTCACCGGTGGCATGAAGCAGGCCTTTTTGGAGGCAATGACCATCACGACCTACGATGGCGCCCGCATCACCGCCGACAGTACCGACTATGACGCGGCGTTGCAGACCCTTTTGAACAACGCGTCATATGCGCCTTGCGGAGAGTGCATCGACGCCAAGGGACGGCGCATTGGCTGGTCG
>JAHJOS010000353.1 GCA_018820005.1 Alphaproteobacteria bacterium
CCGTGATGGGCCCATTCCTGGCCAACTTATGCGCTGGATTCGGCGATAATGATGCAGAATGGCTGCCATACACCCCGCCGGCACACACCCCTCAGTGCTAAAGATATGTACTGAATTGTGATTATATAATCACATCGCGTTGCGCTTCTGGTGTCGTCAGGCTTCGCGATTGTGATCCACGAACCTGCTGGATTCATCAGTCAAACCCCTTAGGGCGGCGTGGGCGCATTCGGCTAAATTACGAAGGTCTCGCAGACCGGAGGCGGCCTCACTGCGCGCCGCAAATCAGCCAGCAAATACACTTGCAACAGGCCGTATTTCGCGCCCCCTTGTCCACGCTCAGCGCGCTTCAACGAAAGGTGTCGTAGCCAAAATTGAGGTGAAACTGCAGGGCATATTGATAGCTGATCCGGTTGCGCTGGCGCAGGGCGGAGATGATGTCGGCATGCTGGCTATAGGTCGAGGTGCGGAAATCGTGCCGCGATTTGCCCTTTTCCATGATGCGGATGATCACCGGCTTCATGATCCGATAGATCTCAAGCAAAGCCGCATTGTCCAAAATCTGCATCAGGCCAAGATGAAAGGCAAAATCGGACTCTGACGCTGCGCCGATCGTGTCGGCGGCGCGCATCGCTTCGTTGGCCTTCGCCATGACCTCGAGGTGCTCGTCATTGAGCTTGTCGAACATGGCCTCGACCGAATTGACCTCGATCAGCGTTCGAAAGCCCTGGATATCGGCAAAAGTCTTTCGGGAAATCTCGATGGTGTTGAACGAAAACAGGTCAAGCGCCCGCGCCATGCGGTTGTCGATAATGGTGGCCCCCACCTTGGGCCGCACATCCACCAGACCATAGGCCTTGAGCATGCGCATGGCCTCGCGCACCGTGTTCCGGCTGGTGGAAAAGCGCTCGCACAGTTCGCGTTCCGACGGCAGCGTATCGCCGACGCGCAGCACCTCATTGTCGATCAGCGCCCGGATTTCCAGCACCAGCCTCTCAACCGCCGACTGCTTTGCTCGCCTCGATGGAGGCGCTTCGGTGGTGGTCACTTGCATTCTCCAGGCGCTGACGAGTGGCGGTCTTTTGTAGGACCAGAAGCACCATATTTGAAGCATTATGGCAAGTTTTTTGAACTTTTATGCGCTTGCATTGGTAAATTTGGCCGATCTGGTCCGACAATAATGTTAAAAAATCCACGAAAAGTGGTGCAGCATTATTGATCCTCGCCACTATTCATGCACATCTCCAGACCAACCGGCAGGACGATGCCCCTCCCGGCGATGATAAAGAACATCAAATGCGCATTGACCAATGGGAGAGAGAGATGAGCTTTAAGAGCAAGCTTGCTGGTTTGGCCGCGATGACCGTATCGGTTCTGGCCATGAGCGGTGCCGTTATGGCTGCTGAGTACAATTGGACTTTCCAGACTTCGGAAACCGCGGGCGAACCTGGTTTCGTCAACAAGCAGAAGTGGGCAACGAGCGTCGGTGTCCTTTCGGGCGGGCGCATTGCCATCGAAATTCTGCCGATCGGTTCAGTAGTGCCACACACCGATACGCTGGATGCCGTTGGCGCCGGGATTTTGCAGGGCCACCTGACAGATCCAAGCTATTTTTCCGGCAAGGACCCCGCATTTGCCATGATGGGGAACCTGGTCGGCGCCTGGAGCGATCCTTTCGAACTGCTCGGCTTCATGGAATCTGGCGGCGGCAACGAGCTTTATGCCGAGCTGGTCGAGCCCTATGGCGTCCACTTCATTGGCGCAGCGGCAACTGAGCCCGAAGCATTCGTGTCGCGCGTGCCAATCCGCACTGTCGCCGATCTTAAGGGCGTCAAGCTACGGGCTCCTGAAGGCATGGTGTTCGAGATCTTCTCGAAGGCTGGCGCTGCACCAGTGTCCCTGCCCGGGTCGGAAATTTTCTCGGCGCTCGACAAGGGCGTCGTGGATGCGGCTGACAATACCGTGTTCGCCACCAACCAGGCGCTGGGCATGAACGACATTGCTCATTACCCGCTCTACCCCGGCTTCCACTCGCTGCCGATGATCGACATTTCAATGAACAAGGAAATCTGGGACGGCCTGCCTGAAGATCTGCAGGCTATCCTGAACGTCTCGGTCAAGCAGTTCAGCTTCAACCACATTTACTCCGTGCGAAAGCTCGATGCTGCTGCGGTTGCATTGGCCAAGGCTAACCCAGAGATCGAGATCATCAACTGGTCGGGCGACGAACGCGCCAAGTTCCGTCGCATCGCCCAGCAGGAATGGCAGAACTGGGCGTCGCGCAGCGAAATGACCCAGCGCTACTATGACACGGTCACCGCCTATCTGACCGGCCGCAACCTGCTCTAGTCCAGACAACAATCGACGATGATCTGCGCCCGGCGAGTCTTTCGCCGGGCGCAGAAGTATCGGAGGAGGAAAGCCTATGGCCAAAGTTGCCGAAATTATCGCCGAGGTCGAAGATGCCGATGCGGAAATTCGCACCGGCTTCGACCGTGTGATTGCTGGATCGACCAAAATTCTGGCCTGGACGATCTTCGTTGCCTTCGTCATCACGGTCATCGAAGTGGTGGCGCGCTATGTGTTCAATAGCCCGACGTTTTGGGCCCACGAAAGCACAACTTTTCTGATTGCCGCCACCTTCCTCATCGGCGGCCCCATCGCACTGGCGCGCGACAAGCATATTCGCGTCCGCATGTTTTATGATGGCATCTCGCCTGCGCGCCGTCGCCTTCTCGACATTTTTAACTCCCTCCTCGCGCTCATTTTTTTCGCCGGCCTGGCCTTTGCGGGCTGGACCATGGTGGGCAAATCATGGTTCTCGCC
>JAHJOS010000354.1 GCA_018820005.1 Alphaproteobacteria bacterium
CCTGGGCGCCATCCTGACGGGCATGGGTGATGACGGCGCGCGCGGGCTGCTTGAAATGCGCCAGTCGGGCAGTTTTACGCTCGCCCAGGACGAGGAGAGCTGCGTCGTGTTCGGCATGCCCAAGGAAGCCATCGAGCGTGGCGCCGCCGCCAGGATAGTGCCACTCAAGCGCGTCGCCACCGAAATCAGCGCCTTTTCACGCAAGGCCACCACTCCGGGATCCCCGCTATGACTGCTCTTGCCATAGAGAACGCGCCGGTTCCCGTCGCCACCGCCGCGCTGCGCGACATGGCGCTTGGCCTGGCGCTGCCGCGCGCGCAGATCGAAGCTACGTTTGTGCGCGTCGGCGCGAGCCTGGGCGAAGGGGCCGCGATCCTCAATCGCGTCACCAAGGTCTTTGAGGCTCTGCCTGCCGAGCTTGAGAGCCCACAATTAGGCGAGGCCTCGGACCGGCTCGCCGATGTCGGGCTGCAGGCCCGGCTCATCTCGGAATCCTTTGCCGCCGAACTGGCTGATCTCACCCAGCTTGTTGGTGTGGTCGCCGCAGCCGATCACCCCATCGCCAGCCTGCGCCGCAACATCAAGATGATGGGCATTGTCTCGATCAATGCACGTGTCGTAGCCGCCAGCATCGTGGGCGACAGTGATGACTTTGATGTTTTCACGACCGATATTGCCCAGCTCTCCGAGGCGGCAAACGCGACCATTCAGGAATTCACCGCGCTCTATCGCCAGCTCGCTGCGGAGGTCACCCAGGCCGCCCAGCAGCGCAGCGAGTTCCAGCGTGTGCATTCCCAGTCGCTCAGTGGTCTGGCCGCCAGCATGGATGGCGCCCTCGATGCCGTCGCCCGCCAGCGCGCCGTGTCCGTCGCAGGCAGCGCTGAAACAGGGCGCGTATCGCGCCAGATCGTCAGCCGGATTGCCAACGCCGTCATGGCGCTGCAGGTCGGTGACGCCACCCGGCAGCGCATTGAGCACGTTGAAAGCGGCGTGCAGAAGCTCGGCGACCTGCTGGACGGCAACGCATTGGAGGCTGACGATATCGCGGCCGCACAGGCCGCCATCGGCGGGCTGCAGGCGGCCCAGTTGGCCGCCGCCGCTCAGGCGTTTGAAGCCGACATTGCCGAGGCGAGCGACGCTTTGCGCGATCTGTCCGCTGATGCATGCGCCATCATGAGCCATAGCCGCAGCATTTATGGCGATGGCGCCGATGGCGTCGAATCCCCCTTGACCGCCCTCAGCCGGGCGGTGCGCGACGCGGCAATCGTCCTGCTCGATTGTGAGACCGAGCGCGGCAAGATCGAACTGGTCGCCACCGCCGTACTGCGCACAGTTGATGCCCTGCTGGCCCATGTCGCCGCGGTACAGGAGGTTGAGGCCAATATGCGGCTGGTGAGCCTGAACGCGGCCGTCAAATGTGCCCAGCTCGGCCCGCGTGGCGCCGCGCTCAACGTGATAGCCCGCCAGCTGCGCGAACTGACCGGCGAAACAGTCACCTCGGCCGAGGCTGCCATGGCGGGTCTCAAGGAAGCTGCCCGTCTGGCGCGCTCCTTCGGTGCTGCCGCCAATGGTGATGCAACCGGCCGCGTTGGCCAGCTTGAGCATGAAGCCACCGCCGCGCTTGTGCTGCTGCAGGGCGTCGATAGCGCCCTGGCCAATGCCTTGGCGACGCTCGAACGCGATGGCCCCGATGTCATAGCCAAGCTGGGCAATGCCGCCGAGACCTTTGCCGATCAGGCCGCTATTTCGGAAGCCATGCGCGATCTTCATCAGCGCCTCGTCGCCGAATGCCCGCCCGCCGGCGGCACTGCGCCATCGGCCATTGCCCCCACGCTCGACATGCTTTGGGCGGCCTACACCATGGATGCCGAACGGCGCATCCATGAGCAACTGCTTGGCAAGCGTTCCAAGCCGGTCGTCGAGGCCGTCGCCTTCGAAGGCTTTGACGATTTCGGCGACACCGCATCCCCTGAGGTCGTCACGCAGAGTGCTACAGAAAGCCCCGCAGAAGGCGATCTCGACGCCCTGTTCTTCTAGACGTCCCCCGGCGCTGTCGGCGGTCGCATCTTGCGGGCAGGGCCTAGCCGTCAGCCAGCCTGTCGGCGGCGTCCAGCACGGCAGCAACGTCCTGCTCGTGATTGCCCAGCATGGCGGCTACCCGCTCCAGCGATGCAATAAGCATGGCCTGTTCCCAATCCTGCAGTGCCATGAACTGCTGATGGAATTGCGCATGCACGCCATCGGGCGCGATCGCCAGCGCCTTGTGGCCCGCAGGGGTCAGCGATAGCCACACCTGGCGCCGGTCTGTCTCGCCGCGCCGCCGTTGCACCATGCCCAGTGCTTCGAGCTTTTGCAGCAACACGGTCGTCGTCGCCTGGGTGATGCCCATGCGGCCCGCAATATGGCCTGCGGTCTGTTCGCGCTCGTCGTCCAGCATCTGCAGAAAAATCAGTTGCGACGGCGTCAGGCCCGTTTCGCGCATCACCTGCTTGCCGTTGAGCTCGGTCGTGCGCAGGATTTTGCGCATCGCCGTCAACGCGCGCTTGGTTCGATCTTCCAATTGGATCCCCTGTCGACCATTCGCACGATTCTAGCGTCCCGGCGGCGGAAACCCAAGCGTGAAACGTCCAGCTGAAGCCGCTAAATATAGTTAGTACAAGCTAACAAATGGATGGGCGCCGCGTTGTGGCTGTGGCGTACGACGGCGCTCGAAAAGAGTTTGCTTCTTCAAAATCGCTTATAAATCAACTGGATGGGCCGATATATGGCAAACTTATAGCCGAACTGACATCGATCTGATGTTGACATATAGTTTCATCATACTAAGTTTCGCGCCATGTTATACGGCAATTCAGTTTTGACCGACGCAGGCGCTTTGCGCGCTGAGCGCCCGACGCAGATCCGCATGCCAAGCGCCGCCGATGGGCCTGCCATCTGGAAACTTATCGAAGCCACGCCAGCGCTCGATAGCAATTCGCTTTATTGCAATCTGCTGCAGGCCAGCCACTTCGCCGCCACCTGCGCAATCGCCGAACGAGATGGCCAGATCGTCGGCTGGCTGTCGGGCTATGTGCCGCCCGAGCGCGGCGACACGCTCTTTGTCTGGCAGGTGTGCGTCGGCGAGGCCGCCCGCGGTCAAGGGCTGGGCAAGCGCCTGATTGCCCATGTGCTGGCGCGTCCGACATCAAGCGGCATCCGCCATCTCGATTGCACCATTACCGAGGACAACACCGCCTCATGGGCGCTGTTCGGCTCCGTCGCCCGCGGTCTGGATGCCCAGATGGTGCAGGCCGAGCATTTCTCCCGCGACACCCATTTCGACGGCGCTCACGCCAGTGAATTGGCCGTTTCAATCGGCCCGTTCACATCCGGACAAGTCGCCGCATTGGCTGCCTGACACCGACCCATCAACGCCGATCCCCCCCAATTTTCAATGAGAGGCGCTCTATGAACACGACCGCAATTCCCGCCAAGCTTGCAACTTTTGACCGTGTTGAAAGCCAGGTTCGCTCCTATTCCCGCAGCTTTCCAAAGCTGTTCGACCGGGCCCTGGGCGCAACCATTTTTGATGCCACCGGCAAGTCCTACACCGATTTCCTGTCAGGCTGTTCCAGCCTCAACTACGGCCACAATGATCCCGATCTCAAGGCCGCGTTGATCGATTACATCGCCGGCGATGGCATCGCCCATGGCCTCGACATGTTCACCCGCGCAAAGGAAGAGTTCCTCGCCAGCTTCGAGCGCAATATTCTCAAGCCCCGCGGGCTGAACCATCACATCCAGTTCACCGGCCCCACCGGCGCCAATGCGGTGGAAGCGGCGCTCAAGCTGGCCCGCAAGGTGACGGGACGCGACAACGTCATTTCCTTCACCAATGGCTTCCATGGCGTGACGCTCGGCGCGCTTGCGGCCACCGGCAATGGCAAGCATCGGCGCGGGGCTTCTACGCCCCTGTCGGGTGTGACCCGGGCGGCCTTTGATGGCTATTATGGCGCCACCATCAATACCGCCGACCTGCTTGAACGGCAGCTGTCCGACCCGTCCAGCGGCATCGACGCGCCGGCGGCGATCATCGTTGAAACAGTGCAGGGCGAAGGCGGCCTCAATGCGGCCTCTCCCGAATGGCTGCGCCAGATCGAGGCCATCGCGCGCCGTCACGGTGCTCTGTTCATCATCGACGATATTCAGGCCGGCTGCGGCCGCACCGGCGGCTTCTTCTCCTTCGATGGCATGGGTCTGTCGCCCGATATGATCACCATGGCCAAGTCCCTCTCGGGCATGGGCCTGCCGCTGGCCGTTACCCTGATCAAGCCTGAATACGATGTGTGGAAGCCTGCCGAGCACAACGGCACCTTCCGCGGCAACAACCATGCCTTCATTACGGCTGCAGCCGCTCTCGACAAGTTCTGGGCCGATGATCGCTTTGCGGCGGCCGTTGCCGACAAGGCCGATTACCTGGCTGAGCGCCTGGGCGCCATCGCCGACGAGCATGACATGCGCACCAAGGGTCGCGGCATGATGCTGGGTGTCGATGCCGGGACGGGCGAACGCGCTGCAGCCATCTGCCGGCAGTGCTTTGCCGGCGGTCTGATCATCGAAACATCGGGCAGCTTTGACGAAGTCGTCAAGGTGCTCGCCCCCCTCACCATTTCCAAGGCGCAGCTCGGCGCCGGTCTCGACACCCTTGAGGCTGCTTTTGCTGCCGTCATGGGCTCGCGCCGCGCCGCTGCCGAATAAAGGAGACTGCCATGATCGTCAGAGATCTCAACGACGCCCGCCAGACCGAACGGCTGGTCAATGCTGATGGCTGGGACAGCACGCGCCTGCTGCTGGCCGGTGATGATATGGGCTTCAGCTTTCACATCACCCGCATCCACCAGGGCACCAGCCATGTGTTCCACTACAAGCATCACTTCGAGAGCGTCTACTGCATCTCCGGTGAAGGCTCGATCGAGGAACTCGATACCGGCAAGGTCCATCCCATCCGCCCCGGCGTGATGTACGCGCTTGACCAGCATGATCGCCACCGCCTCTCGGCAACCAGTGAAATGGTCATGGCCTGCTGCTTCAACCCACCCGTCACGGGCCAGGAGGTCCATCGCGAAGATGGCTCTTATGCACCCGTCCTCGAGGATGCCTGACGCCGCCGCGCGCCGTCTGCGCATGGCGCCGTGTCCATCCTCTAAAAACTCAAAAAACGAAAGGCGATCTCATGACCATGTCCGCCCTTAACTCCGCTCCCCAGGATGCCTACCCGACCCGATTGCCACAGGAACAGTGGCTTGAGCGCAAGGACCCCACCGTCTGGGGCAAGTGGACGCCCGAAGCGCCGCTGACGCGCGCCGAAACCCATTCCTTCGAAAAGAACGGCTTCCTGATTCTCAATGGCGTGTTCTCCGCCGCTGAAGTGGCTGCCCTGCAGGCTGAATCAGGGCGCATGCGCTCAGGTGAAGCTGGTCTCGCGCCGGAAAACACCATCACCGAGCCCGGTTCAGATGAAGTGCGCACCGTGTTCCGCCTCGACGAGCAGAGCAGCCTGTTCGACCGCCTGGCGCGTGACAAGCGTATCGCCGGCCGCGTGAGCTATCTTCTCGATGACGAGGTCTATCTACACCAGTCGCGCCTCAACTATAAGCCCGGCTTCACCGGCAAGGAATTCTACTGGCATTCCGATTTCGAAACCTGGCACGCCGAAGATGGCATGCCGCGCATGCGGGCCATTTCCGCCTCTGTTCTGCTTACCGACAATGATGCGCTCAACGGGCCGCTTATGCTGATGCCCGGCTCGCACCAGACCTTTGTCGCCTGCGCGGGCGAGACGCCGCAGAACAACCACCAGACCTCGCTGCAGAAGCAGGAAATCGGCGTGCCCTCGCACGATAGCCTGAGCCGCATGGCCAATAAGTTCGGCATCGATTATGCCGCCGGCCGCGCCGGCACGGTCATCCTGTTCGACTGCAACACGCTGCATGGCTCGAACGGCAACATCACGCCGTTCCCGCGGTCCAATGCCTTCTTTGTCTACAACGCCTGGTCCAATCGCGTGCAGGCGCCCTTTGCCGCCGAAGCGCCGCGCCCGGCCTTCCTGAGTTCGCGTGACACCGAGCATCCCATCGCCATCGAGAGCGGCAAGCTCGTCTGATTGCGGTCCCGAGCGGCAACCCCGCCGGGGTCTGCCACCAGACATGACGTACAAAACAGGGTTCCCCGTCCAAGTGCCGGGGAACCGCTGGAGACCAAATGACTAAGCCTAGCCTCGCTCATACAGTCGAAAAGATTGGCGGGACCTCAATGTCCCGCACGGCCGAATTGCTCGATACGGTTCTGGTGGGCGCCCGCACCGGCGATGCGCTCTACAATCGCATCCTCGTCGTCTCCGCCTACGCCGGCATCACCGATGCCCTGCTTGAACACAAGCGGTCAGGCGAGCCGGGCGTCTATGCTCTGTTTGCCAATGGCGAGGGCGGTTGGTCCTGGGGCGATGCGCTGACCGCTGTTGCCGACAGGATGTCCGCCATCAACCAGACCATTTTTAGTGATGACGGCGCCCGCCAGACGGCCGACCGCTTTGCGCGCGAACGCATTGAAGGCGTCCGCTCCTGCCTGCTCGATCTGTCGCGGCTCTGCTCGTTCGGCCATTTCCAGCTTGAGCAGCATCTGCTGACGGTGCGTGAAATGCTCTCCTCGCTGGGTGAGGCGCAGTCAGCCTTCAACACCACGCTTCTGCTCAACCAGCGCGGCGTCAAGGCGCGCCTGATCGATCTGACCGGCTGGCGCGAGAGTGGCCAGCATACGCTCGACGATGCCATCGCCCGCGCTTTCGCCGATGTCGATATCACGGCCGAACTGCCCATCGTCACCGGTTATGCCCAATGCAGCGAAGAGCTCATGGGCACCTATGATCGCGGCTATAGCGAAGTCACCCTGTCGCGCGTTTCCGTGGTGACCGGCGCCCGCGAGGCGATCATCCACAAGGAGTTCCATCTCTCCTCGGCCGATCCGCGCCTCGTTGGGACCGATGTGACCCGCGTCATCGGCGAAACCAGCTATGACGTCGCCGATCAGCTCTCCAACATGGGCATGGAGGCCATCCACCCCCGCGCGGCCAAGAGCCTGCGCCAGGCTGGCATTCCGCTGCGCGTCAAGAATGCCTTCGAGCCCGATCACGACGGCACGGTGATCCGTTCCGATCTGCCCGCCAGCGTGCCGCAGGTCGAGATCGTCACCGGGCTCAAATCGGTCTTTGCCTTCGAGTTCCACGATCAGGACATGGTGGGGGTCAAAGGCTATGACGCCCGTATTCTGGAGGCGCTCAAGCGCCACAAGGTCTGGATCATCTCCAAGACCTCCAATGCCAATACCATCACCCATTTCCTCAAGGGCTCGATGACCGCCATCGAGCAGGTCGAGACCGAACTGTCGCGCGAGTTCCCCAGTGCTGATATAGCCCTGCGCAAGGTGTCGCTGGTCTCCGCCATCGGGCGCAACATCGCCGATCCCGCCATCCTCATCCGCGCCATTGGCGCGCTGGCCGATGCCGGCATTCGCCCCTTGGGCGTGCACGATTTGATCCGCAAGGTCGATCTGCAGGTCATCGTCGATCCAGCTGACTTCGAGGCAACCCTTTCTGCCCTTCACAAGGGGCTGGTCCAGGACTGGGCCGGCCCGCAAAGGCAACGGCTGCACGCCGTCGCCTGACCCCCAGGCCGGCCGATTTTTTTGGGCTGCGGCCGGTCCATTGCCCACAAACCAACAGGAGCAACACATGACAAAATTCGGAAAGACAATGCGGACGGCGGCTTCCGCCATCGCCCTATCCGCAATGGCCGGCACGGCCGTCAGCGCTGCAACTCTCGCTGAAATCCAGGAATCGGGCACGATCCGCATCGCGGTCGCCAATGAGATTCCCTATGGCTATGTCGATCCCACCGGCGCCGCGCTCGGGGCTGGCCCTGATGTCGCCAAAGCTTTGATGGCCGAACTGGGCGTGGACAATATCGAATGGGTGAGCACCAATTTCTCCTCGCTCATTCCCGGTCTCAAGGCCGATCGTTTCGACATGGTCGCTGCCGAAATGGCCATCCTGCCCGATCGCTGCGGCAAGGTGCTGTTCTCTGAACCCAACAGCTCCTATGGCGAAGGCCTGCTGGTGGCCGAGGGCAATCCCAAGGACATCCATGCCTATGCCGATTTCGCTGACAAGCCTGACCTCAAGGTCGCCATCATGGCGGGCGCCGATCAGCTCGAAATGATGCAGAAACTGGGCGTGTCGGAAGGCAATCTCGTGACCATCGCCTCCAATGCCGATGCCATTTCCACCGTCTCGACCGGTCGCGCCGATGCCTATGCGGCCACCAGCCTGACCGCCAGCGGCCTTGCCGATCAGGCCGACAGCGTCGAAGTCGCCGCCAAGTTCACCGATCCGGTGATCGATGGTGAGGAGGTGCGCAGCTGGGGTGGTTTCACTTTTGCCAGCGGCAACGAGGAACTGCGCGATGCCGTCAATGGCGCGCTCGCTGAGTTCAAGCAGACCCCGCAGTGGGCCGAAGTGCTGACCGGCTATGGCTTTACCCAGTCCGACGTGGATGGCTCGTCCGCCAAGACTACCGAAGCGCTCTGCGCCGCCGAATAATCGGCGCCCATTGATGCTGGTTTTGGGCGGGTGCTCCGGCGCCCGCCCAAGCCGCGTTGGAACCCTGTTGTCAGGAACACCCCATGACATGGACTGACTATATTCCGCCCCTGCTTGAGGGGGCCTGGGTCACCGTCCAATTGACCCTATATTCAACAGTACTCGGCGCCGTGCTGGCCTTTGTCTTCGGCATTGGCAAGCTGTCGCCCAATTGGGCCTTCAAGGCTGTTTCGGTCGCCTATATCGAGCTGTTTCGCGGCACTTCGCTGCTGGTTCAGCTGTTCTGGCTCTATTTCGCGCTGCCGATGGCCGGCATGGCGATGGGCATCGACCTGCGCTTGCCGCCGGTGCTCGCCGGCGTGCTGGCGCTGGGCCTCAATATTGGTGCCTATGGTGCTGAAGTGGTGCGGGGCGCCATCGCTGCCGTGCACCAGGATCAGCACGAGGCCGCACGCGCCCTCAATTTTAGCCCGCGACAGACCCTGTGGACCATCGTCATCCCCCAGGCCATCCCTGAAATGATGCCCTCGTTCGGCAATCTGGCGGTGCAGAACCTCAAGGACACCGCCCTGGTGTCGCTTATCAGCCTGGGTGATCTCACCTTCCGGGCCGAACAGATCCGTAATTTCACCCAGGACAGCACCACCATCTATTCGATGCTGCTGGTGATGTATTTCGCCATGGCGCTGGTGGTGACCGTCATCATGCGCGGCCTGGAACGCTATGCCAGCCGCTGGCGCACGGCGAGGAGCTAGCCCCATGTTGTTTGGTTTTGAATGGGACCTCTCCAGTCCCCTCGCGTTTGCCATCTCGATCATGCCGATCCTGCTCACCGGCATGCTGGTCACCATCCAGGCGGCGGTGCTCGGCTTTGCCGTGGCGCTCGTTCTGGGCCTGGTCTGGGCGGTGCTGAAATCAGCGCCCATCCGCCTCATCGCCTGGCCCGCCACGGTGATCACCGAGTTCATCCGCGATACGCCGCTGCTGGTGCAGCTGTTCTTTCTTTATTACGTGCTGCCCGAATACGGCATTATCCTGCCTGCCTTCATGACCGGCGCTCTGGCGCTGGGCATCCAGTACAGCGCCTATACCGCCGAGGTATATCGCGCGGGCCTCCAGGCTGTGCCGGCTGACCAGCATGAGGCAGCCCGCGCGCTCAATCTGTCGACCGCGCGCACCTTCACCCACATCGTGGTGCCCCAGGCCATTCCGCGCATCGTGCCGGCCATGGGCAATTATCTGGTCTCGATCATGAAGGACGTGCCGGTGCTCTCGGTCGTCACCGTGCTCGAAATGCTCAACGTCGCCAAGATCGTTGGCGATCGTACCTTCGACTATCTCATCCCGCTGTCGCTGGTTGGCGGGCTCTACCTCATCATGACGCTGGTCGCGTCCGCAGGCGTCCGCCTGCTCGACGATTGGCTACCCAAGCAGGGGATACCCTTGAAATGACCGATCCGATCATAAAATTCGACAAAGTCGTCAAGCGTTTCGGCGATCTGACAGTGCTCGACGAACTCGATTTCGAGGTCAAGCGCGGCGAAAAAGTCTCCATAATCGGCCCCTCGGGGTCGGGCAAGTCGACCGTGCTGCGCATCCTGATGACGCTTGAAGGCATTCAGGACGGCATGGTGACCGTCGATGGCGAACCCCTCTGGCACCAGCAGGGCACTAATGGCCTCGAGCCGGCCAGCGAAGCGCACCTGCGCAAGATGCGGGGGCGCCTCGGCATGGTGTTTCAGCAGTTTAACCTGTTTCCCCACATGACCGTGCTGCGCAACATCACCGAGGCGCCCGTCAAGGTACTGGGCATGAGCAAGAAGGACGCGCGCGTTCGCGCCGAGGAATTGCTCGAGCGCGTCGGTCTGGCCGATCAGGCCAGCAAATACCCCCACCAACTTTCAGGCGGTCAGCAGCAGCGCGTCGGCATTGCGCGGGCGCTCGCCATGCGCCCAGATATCCTGCTGTTTGATGAGCCGACATCGGCGCTTGATCCCGAACTGGTCGGCGAAGTGCTCACCGTCATCGGTCAGTTGGCCGAGGAACATGATCTGACCATGCTTTTGGTCACCCATGAAATGCGCTTTGCCCGCGAGGTCTCTGACCGGGTGTGTTTCTTCGATCAGGGCCGCATCCGCGAACAGGGCGCCCCCGAGGACCTCTTTACCGCGCCCACCGAGGAGCGCACCCGCGAGTTCCTCAAAGCAGTGCTCAACTAGCCAACCCCGTCCAGACGGTCGCCCCGCCATGCGCAAGGAAATCCTATGACAGAAACGACACCGTCAGAGCCCCAGGACGTCCGATCGCCCGAGGGCCCCACCGAGATCATCCAGACCGATTACGCCGTCGGTCAGGACAATTATGTCTCCCGTCTGGGCGCCATCAAGGTCGACATCCATAATCCGGTCTTTGTGATTTCGGGGCTGACGATCATCCTGTTTGTCGCCGCCACCATGGTTTTGGGCACGGTAGCTACCGATGCCTTTGTCGGCCTGCGCGACTTTCTCACTGCGCGGTTTGACTGGTTCTTCCTGCTCGCGGGCAATGTCTTTGTCTTGCTCTGCCTGGCGCTGATCGTCTCGCCTCTGGGCAAGATCCGCATCGGCGGGCGCGATGCCAGGCCCGACTATTCCTATGTCGGCTGGCTGGCCATGCTGTTTGCCGCCGGCATGGGCATCGGGCTGATGTTTTATGGCGTGTCCGAGCCGCTAACCAATTTCAGCGCCGCCATGGGCGGTCCGCAATTTGCTGATGGCATCCGCACCGATTGGGCGCCGCTCGACGGGGCGGTTGGCGACGCCGACGCATCACGCCGTCTGGCGATGGCTGCCACCATTTTTCACTGGGGCCTGCATCCCTGGGGCATTTATGCCGTGGTGGCGCTGGCCCTGGCGATCTTCAGCTACAACAAGGGTCTGCCACTGACCATGCGGTCGATCTTTTATCCGATTTTCGGCGAGCGTATCTGGGGCTGGCCCGGCCATATCATTGATATTCTGGCGGTCTTTGCGACGCTGTTTGGTCTGGCAACTTCGCTGGGCATTGGCGCGGGGCAGGCCAGTGCCGGCCTCAATTTCCTGTTCGGCCTGCCCATCAACAATATCACTATGGTCTTGCTCATTGCAGCCATAACCGGCGTTGCCCTGGTTTCGGTGGTGGCGGGCCTTGATGCGGGGGTCAAGCGCCTCTCCGAGATCAATATGATCATGGCGGCTGTGCTGCTGGTGTTTGTGGTGGCCGTGGGCCCGACACTTCAGATTGTCACCGGCTTCTTCGCCAATCTGGCGGCCTATGCGCAAAACCTGCCCGCCCTGTCCAACCCGTTCGGGCGCACAGATGACAATTTTCGGCATGGCTGGACGGCTTTCTATTGGGCCTGGTGGATGTCCTGGTCGCCCTTTGTGGGCATGTTCATCGCCCGCGTCAGCCGGGGCCGCACCGTGCGCGAGTTCCTGATCTGCGTCTTGCTCATTCCCTCCACCGTCAGTGTCCTGTGGATGACCGCCTTTGGCGGCACCGCCATCAGCCAGCTGGTCAATGATGGCTATGCGGTGGTCGCCAGTTCGGCGCTCGAGCTGCAACTGTTCCAGATGCTGGCGGGCCTGCCACTGACCGGGATCACCTCCTTCATCGGCATTGCGCTGGTCATTGTCTTCTTCGTCACCTCTTCCGATTCAGGTTCCCTGGTCATTGATACGATCACCGCCGGCGGCAAGGTTGATGCGCCGGTGGGGCAGCGGATCTTCTGGGCCAGCTTTGAAGGGCTGGTGGCGATCGCCCTGCTTTTGGGCGGCGGCCTTGCCGCGTTGCAGGCTATGGCGGTATCCACCGGCTTTCCCTTCGCCATGATCTTGTTGCTGGCCTGTGTTGCATTGGTCAAAGGGTTGTTGAGCGAACCGCGCTAGACCCGGTCACGCGCTGATTCAAACTTGCCCCCGCTAAGGAAGCCTTGCCATGCAGACCATTGCCAGACCCGCGCCGATCCTGGCGGCCCTGTCCATTCTGCTCAGCGTTGCCTTTCTCATCATGGGCAATGGGCTGCAGCTCATGTTGCTGCCCATTCGTGGCGGTATAGAAGGCTTTACATCGCTTCAGATCGGTCTGCTGGGCTCGGGCTATTTCTTCGGCTTCGTGCTCGGCTGCGCTTTCACCCCCCGCATGATCATGCGGGTGGGCCATATCCGCACCTTTGCGGCGCTCGTTGCCATCGCCTCGGCTGCCGCCCTCGGTTACCCGATGGCGCTCGATGCCATGGTCTGGGTCGTGCTGCGTCTCATCACGGGCTTCTGCCTTGCCGGCCTTTATCTGGTGGTTGAAAGCTGGCTCAACGATCAGGCCACCAACGAGACGCGCGGCATCCTGATCTCGACCTATGTCACGGTCAATTTCACCGTAATCACCCTGGGCCAGATGCTGGTCACGCTGTTTCAGCCATCCTCCTTTGTGCTGTTCTCGATAGCCTCGGTGCTGGTCTCGCTGGCCGCCGTGCCCATTGTGATGACCCGATCGAGCCAGCCGCCGCCCATCACCATCGTGCGCTTTCGCCCTATGCGCATGTTCCGCCTGTCGCCCACCGGCACGGTCGCGATTTTTCTGATTGGCCTGGCCACCGGCTCGTTCTGGTCGCTGGCGCCCGTCTACGCCAGCAGTGTCAGTGGCAGCGTCAGCGACGCCGCGCTGTTCATGAGTGCCGCTGTGCTGGGCGGCGCCGTCGCGCAGATGCCCGCCGGTAAACTCTCCGACAAGGTCGATCGGCGCAAGATCCTGATTGGCCTGGCCACGTTCTGCGCGCTGGTCGGCGTCACTCTGGTTCTCACGACCGGCACACCGGTCTATTGGCTCTGGCTGGGTGCGGCCTTCGGCGCAGGCCTGCTGCCCAGCTATGCCATCGCCGCTGCCCACGTTTTCGACTTTGCTGATCGCGCCGACTATGTGGAGATTTCTGCGGGTCTCCTGCTGCTCAACGGCATGGGCTCGACCATCGGCCCCATGCTGTCCTCGGCAAGCATGGAGATCTGGGGGCAACCCGGTTTCTTTGTCGCCAATGCCGCAATACAGCTCGTGCTGATCGCCTTTGTCGCCTTCCGGCTCAGCCAGCGCGAAGGCCTGCCGATCGAGGAAAAGCAGAACTTCGATCTGGGCACCAGCGCGGCCGTCTCGGTTGTCGGCGACGAAGGGGCCGTCCAGCTCAGCGATCTGGTCGTGCAGGAAACCACCTGACAGCCCGCTCCGGCCCAGCGCCTAGCGGTCGAACGGCCGCTGGTCCTGGGCGATCTGGCGGATATAGAGGTGGCGGAAATTGGGGCTGGTGTTGACAAAGATCGGCAGCAGCGCCGCGCCGCGCACGGCCGCATCCTCGATCAGCTCGGCCGCCACCAGCCGCGCCTTGCTGCGGTCGCGCCGGGCCGCGGGGGTTGGCCGCAGCGGATAGGCCATGTCCACCATGGCCTGGATGATAGACCGCGGCATGGCTCCGCCCACGGCGATGAACTCGGGGTCGAGCAGCACTTCGAATACCGCTGTCACGTCGCGCAGCGTGCCTGACGCCGCCTTGAGCCATTCCATCAGGCGCTGGTCGCGCACCTGGTAGAGCCTTTGCAGTTCCTCGGGCACCAGCGCGTCTTCCGTGACGCCACAGGCCCGCGCCAGCCCGCCCAGCGACAGCACGTCGACCGTGCGGTGTTCCGGCCAGACCGGGGAACCATCCAGCCCGAAGACCGGCAACAGGCCCATTTCGCCGGCATTGCCGCCAAAGCCCTTATAGGGCGCGCCATCGATGATAATGCCGGCGCCCGTGCCGCGCGCGATGTAGAAATAGACAAAGCTGCTCAGGCTGGCGTCGCCATGCTGGAACCGTTCGCCAATGGCCGCCGCCGTCGCGTCGTTTTCGACCAAGATCGGCAGGCCCGAGAGGCTCCGCAGCTCATCGGCAAAGCCGACATCGCGCCAGGCCTCCCAATGGGGCATGGAAAAATCGAAATCATAGACATCAGAGCCAAAGGTGGGCAGCACCAGGCCGATGCCCCAGACCTTGTCGCGCGGCACGCCGGCCTCCGCCAGCGCGGAATCGAGCTCTTCTGCCACCTGCCGCAAGGTCTCGCGCGGCTGGCTGGTGTCGCAGGCAATGCGCCGCCGCACCAGTTCGCTGCGTTTGAGATCGCATACCACCAGGTTGCAGACATTGCGATCGAGATGCACGCCGATGGAAAAGCCGGCCCTTGCATTGGGCTCGAGATAGATCTGCGGCTGGCCACGCGTCCCGCTCGAGCGCCCGGCCTCGCTGATCAGCCCCTGGTCGAGCAGTTCGCGGGTGATCGAAGAGATGGTCTGCGGCTTGAGCTCGATCAGCCCGCCGATTTCCACCCGGCTGATCGGGGCGCGCTGGCAGATGGTCTCGAACACCAGCCGGCGGTTGGAGATCCGCGCATCCTCGGCGCGCCGCGGCTCGATCACCGGCGTGCCCTTGTCATTGGCCTTGCTCATGGGCCACCCATCTCCTGCGGCCATGGCTAAAGTCCCAGATGCGCCAGCACGGCGCGGTTGTGCCGGGCAATCGGCAGCGGCTTGTCGGGCGGGCAGGGGTACATGTCCTGCTCATAGACGGCAAAGCCATCAAACCCACGCGCATCGAGGAAGGCTTTGACGGCAGCGAAATCCACCACGCCTGCATCAAGCGCGCACATCACGCCGGCGCCAAAGCCGGTGATATAGTCCATGCCTTCGTCGGCAATGCGCTTGAGCATCACCGGGTCGACATTCTTGAAGTGATAATAGCCGATGCGGTCGGCATGCCGGCGCATGAAGGCCTCGGCATCGGCCCCGGTATAGGCATGGTGGCCAAAGTCAAAGCAGAGATCGACCAGATCGGCCGGCGTATCGGCCAAAAGGCGCTCCACCTCCGCCTCGGTCTCGACGCCCGAGCCGATGTGCGGATGAAAGGCCAGTCTCAGCCCCTCGGTTTCCACCACATAGCGCGCCGCCGCCAGCGTATTGGCGATGAGTAGTTGCCACTGCTCTTGGCCGAGTTCCCGGAGGTGGCCCGGCGTGGGGGCAGGGCAATCGTCCATCACCACCACCCATTTGGCATCCATTACGCGCAGCAGCGCG
>JAHJOS010000355.1 GCA_018820005.1 Alphaproteobacteria bacterium
CCAACGGTTCTGATTGTCGACCTTAAGTCCCATAGCGGCGCCAATCTGGAATTCGTCGAGTCCGTTCAAGGCCTGCTCAAAGGCAAGGGCATCGCGGTGCTGGTACTGGCGGCGGAAGCTGGCAAGGAAGCGCGGAACGCCCTTCTGAACGCCGGAGCCGCAAAGGTTTTTGTTCGCCATGCGAACGTCGAGGCTTACACCGACGTTGCGGCGGACATGGTTGAATTCTGCTCGCTTGCACAGCGAGCAGAGGCAGTAGGCATGTAGCTCCTGCGTCCACAGGTTGCATGCTTAGGCCGTGAGGGGTGTCGCAGTCGGTTCTCGGACCGCCCTGCATTCCCAGGCATTCCCTCCGGCCACCTATTCTCATCCGGTTCACCCTCCGAACTGGATGAGTGGGGCCCTTCTCCAAGGGGGCCCCAATCGGGGCGCGGCTACGACACCTCCCTGTCGTTCGCGCACGGGGGGAGAAGCAGAACCAGGTGAGTGCTTGTCCCTCGAGCACCTTCAGGTTGACCCTGCTTCTCCCCGCGGCCCCCGCAGGAACAATCCTCCCCCACAATGGCTATCAGGCGGAATGCACCACGAAGCGCCCGTCAAAGCCCGGCACTTGATTTGCCGCGAGCAATCGATGCGCCCACGGGGGCGATGAATTGGGCCGGCGGCAATATGATCCAGCCCGTGCCACTCCCCACTGCACAATATGAGCCTGCAGCCACACCCAGGGCCGTGAGGGCGCAGATCAGCGCCGCGCGATCATCGTGGTTCGTCAGATCCGCTGGCGTCGCTGCCGTATGTCGACCTGGTAGCAGACTGTGCAGGATTGCCGCGATCTGGCCGTTTTCGGCCAAGGTTTCAAAATAGCGATCCGATCGGTTGGCCCGCGTGACCGGTACCGCTGCGGGATCGGCCAGCAGCAGGCCAAGGTAGCTGCTGGGGAATGCCTCCACGATTGCGCTGCTGTCGATTGCCTCGGCATGTCGGGCCGCGCTAATCGCGCCACACGAGAGCACCGTGCGGACGCAGGCGTTGGCCTGAGCATTGAGCAGTCGGCCCACGGGCACATGGCTTTGCCCCGGCTTACCGATCACCTTGCCTAAACCGCGGGTCAACATGCGCTCGGCGGCGCGATATACATCGATCTCCGCAAGACCCGGGGCCAGGGGGCCATCAAAGGCGGCTGCCAAAAGTGGCGTTCCGTCGATCACACGGGCAAAGCTGGCGGCGCGGAGTGCGGGGTCCGCTGTGCAGCGCTCGATGCACCAGGACACGCGATCGGCCGTCCAGCTTAACCGGCAGGCCGCCGTAGAGCGCCGCAGCAGCGAACCGCCGACGTCAACGCCCAGCACAGCGCCGGATGCAGGCAGCATCAGACCGTCTGCAACCAGCCGCCGTCCACGAAATAGGTCGAGCCCGTCGAGTAGCTCGCTTTGTCCGAACACATGAAGACGAAGAAATTGGCCAGCTCTTGCGGCGTGGCAAAGCGCTTCATGCCACCGGCGGCATCGGCCACACCCTGCAGATGCGCCTGCCAGCCATCCTCGCCGGCGATCTGCTTGGCGGTCTTGATCCAGTCCGGCGTCAGCACCAGGCCCGGATTGATGGTGTTGACCCGGATATTGCTGCCCACCACTTCATTGGCCAGCGTCTTGGAAAACATCATCAAGGCGGCCTTGGTGGTGTTGTAGATCGGCTCATACCACAGCGGCTGCACAGCGCAGATCGAGGCATTGTGCAGCACCACGCCGCCGCCACGCGTGGTCATGGCCGGCATCAGACCGCGCGCCAGCCGCACGGCGGCCATCACATGCAGGTCCCAGTAGTACTGCCACTTGGCGTCATCAGCCTCGGCAATGGTCTCATTGGAGCCCGTGCCGGCATTGTTGATCAGGATATCGGCGCCGCCAAACGCCTTGATCGTGCCGGCAATCACCGCGTCGCATCCCGCTGCGGTCGCGACATCGGCTGCGATCGCCGTGGTGATCACGCCATAGCGGTCCGCAATGCGCGAGGCTTCGTCCTCGGCGCGGTCGCGATTGCGCCCGACCAGCACCAGATTGGCGCCCTCGGCGGCCAGGCCTTCGGCAACGGCCAGGCCAATGCCCACCGTGCCACCGGTGATGACGGCGACCTTGTCGCGAAGGTTGAGATCCATGTTGTCCTCCCTGTGGCCGCCGGCCCCAATCGGGCTAGCAGGCCACCTTGATCTGCAGTTTCACATCGCTTGGCCGTGCCTCGACCGCCCGGTCAAACGCTGCCTTGGAATCCTCAAAGGCAAACGTCTCCGAAATCAGCGGCTTGAGATCGACCTTGCCCGAGGCAATCAGCGCAATGGCGCGGTCATACTGGTGCGCATAGCGGAACACGTTCTCGATGCGCAGCTCCTTGACGGACGCGCCGGCGACATCGACCGCCACCGGCTCGACCGGCAGGCCGACAACGACGATGCAGCCTCCCGGACGCGGCAGGTCCATGATGGTCTTCCAGGCATGCGGCGAGCCCGAGCATTCAAACACCACATCGGCGCCCCAGCCCTCGGTCAGCCGGGCCACTTCGGCCACGATGTTGGTATCGCGGATATTGACCGGAATGATGCCCTGGTACTGAGCGGCGATGTCGAGCTTGGGCTGGGCGAGATCGGCCACGATGACGCGGGCGCAGCCACCCGCCAGCGCGGCCAGCGCCACCATGGTGCCAATCGGCCCTGCCCCCAGCACCACGGCGGTGTCGCCGGGCGTGATGCGGGCTTTGGTGGCCGCCTGCATGCCCACGGCGAAAGGCTCCACCATGGCGCCTTCGGCAAAGCTGACGTGATCGGGCAGTTTGAAGGTGTAGTTTGCCGGATGCACCACCTCAGGCGTCAGCACGCCATGCACCGGCGGCGTCGCCCAGAACTGCACGGCCGGATCAACATTGTACATGCCCAGCCGGCTCGCCCGCGAATTGGCATCAGGAATACCCGGCTCCATGCAGACGCGATCGCCCACCTTGAGATGGGTGACGCCGGCGCCGACCTCGGTGACCGTGCCGGCCGCTTCATGCCCCAGCACCATGGGCGCATTGACCACGAAAGGACCGATCTTGCCATGGGTGTAATAATGCACATCCGAGCCGCACACGCCCACGGTGTGGATGGCGATCTTGACCATGCCCGGGCCGACATCGAGCGGTATGTCGATCTCGCGCAGGGCCAGCTCGTGCTGGCGTTCGAGGACAAGGGCGCGCACTTTGGTCATGGTCATTTTCCCTAGGCATCATAGAGCTGCGGGCGCATCCGACATCGATGCGCCCGCTTCAGTTCTAGCCTAGTCCATGCCCGCCGCGAAGGGCGCCGCGCCGCCTTTGCGTACGGCACGACTTCAAGCGACGGTCATGTCCGCCGTCTCGGGCGGCTGCATGGCCCCGGTCATGATCGCCACCGCATCGGACATCGAATAGTCCTTGGGCCGGATCACCGCGATGCGCTTGCCCAGCCGGTGGATATGGATGCGGTCGGCCACCTCGAACACATGCGGCATGTTGTGGCTGATCAGGATGATCGGAATACCGCGCGAGCGGACATCTTGGATCAGTTCCAGCACCCGGCGTGATTCCTTGACGCCCAACGCGGCTGTCGGTTCATCGAGGATGATGATCTTGGACCCGAACGCCGCGGCGCGCGCAACCGCGACGCCCTGGCGTTGCCCGCCCGACAGCGTCTCGACCGCCTGGTTGATATCCTGAATGGTCATCAGCCCCAGTTCGCTCAGCTTGTCGCGGGCGAACTTCTGCATATGGCTGCGGTCCATCATGCGGAACAGCGAGCCCAGTATGCCCGGTTTGCGCACTTCGCGGCCGAGGAACATGTTGTCGGCAATCGACAGCGCCGGCGACAGCGCCAGGTTCTGGTACACCGTCTCGATGCCCGCCTCGCGCGCATCCATCGGCGACCTGA